>JBMFMH010000014.1:0-4374 GCA_049970775.1 bacterium
TATCGCTAACAAGCCTATTAATATTGCCTTCTTCATCCAGCTATCGCCTCCCTCTCATCTCAGATTGAACATCTGTATAGCACGGGAGAATTCACCATCTGTTCCCCTCGCCAAAACCTCAATTATGTAAACTCCCGCTGGCAAGGGGTTCCCCTTTTCGTCCTTCCCATCCCAATAGATGCTGTTCGCCCCAGCCTGCAAGCTCCTCTGCCCCAATATTTTAACAGCTTTCCCTGAAGCTGTCATCACTTTCACATTCACCATAGCCTCCGCCGATAAGCTGAAGGCTACACTCACTCCACCCCTCTGGGGCACAACCCTCAAGCCAATTATCATCGCCTTCCCATTTCCCTCAACCGCCTCAATCTTCAATATCCTCTTTCCTTCCACTTTATAAGAACTCGTTGTCCCCATATATATTCTATTGCCATTCTCATCTATTAAGTAAAGCCTTAATCCCTTAGGCAATCTTTCCATACCCTTCCAGATTATCTCACCACCCTGTGGAGCATTAACCTCAATCGTCCAGACCTTCTGAGCGGTTGAGGACCTCACATCACAGGCTAATCTCTCCCCATCCTTCACTATGTTGATATAGCTGTCAAGGGGAGACGGTGGCTTCTCAATTTTCTCCTCTCTACCTACCCCTATATAATTAGCCTCGTCACGCACATTACCGCTTAGGAAAACTAGCTGAATCAACCACCGGGCAGAAAGAACATCCCTGATGTCCTTAGTAGCAGTGGCTGTCTGGCTAGGAGGCTGCGGTATGGACAAAGCGGAGAAAACCAAATTGCAAGGAACGGTCGTCTTTATGAAATACCCCTCCCAGGGTTCTAGAGGGTATGTACCATTTTTGTAAAATTCTGGTTTCAACTCATATGAATTCGTCGTGGGGTTCCAATGGAAGATGAAATCCCTCAGCCAGCCAGCGCTTATCGCCTCAGACCAACCCTTTGTCTGCCCCATATACTGAACTTTTACACTTCCCCAAGGGATGGTGTAAACAAATGGGTTGCCAATCTGGTTCCAACCTGCTTCAAGCTGGATCGGATAATCTATCCACCAAGGGACAGGCTGTGGAGATTGTCCGGAAACATCTAATGTTGCCTTGCTATCAGCTTTAATCCAAAAAGCTCGCCCAGGCACAATGTTTCCCATTTCTTTGTCATCCGGGTAGAAAAGATACCTATTCAGCTTGGAACTCCATCTCGCTACTTTCCTCGTGAGGTCCATCCCCAAACTGCTTAAAACCTTATCGGTTGTAGAATCAGCAAATGCAAAGGGAACCGAAAGCATAGATACACCAGCAGAGATGTTTTTCTTATATCCAACAGGGATATCAATATACCTAATCAATTTTATAGTTTCATTAAAGCCCGGAACATTGATGTCAACCTCCACAGGCAAATGTCCCACAGTATCGGGGGAAATTTGCACCACCCAGCTTAAATTAGCCTCCGGGTCGGGAGCGGTAGCAGAAGCACGAGGTAGTATCGTCGGAAAGCTCTTGGAAGAAGTGTCATTTTGAGCAAGCGTCAGACCATTTGGTAGGTTGATTGTAGCCTGTGCACCGCTTATGGGATAATTTCCCGCGTTATAGAGGTAGCAGGTAAGGGTGAACGAGTTAGAGGGCGTAAGAGGAGAGTAAATCGCCGACCCTATTGGATAATAATACATATTAGTTGACCAATCTACACCATAATAGAAGACGAATTTACAAGTGGAATTTGGGGATACCCAAGTGGGCTGCCACTTCAAAGCGAGGACAGCGCTGCCAATGACCGATATTCCCACCGGCTGATAATCCCATACATCGGTCGCCCCAGCTATGGAATCCGCATTTGCTATTAAAGCAGTCGTGGGGGGAGTAGCATCCCAGTCGCCGAAGGTTGCTACTACATTGGCGACACTTGAGGTGGGGAAGTCATCCGCCGCTTGAACATAAGTAGGCACATACAAACCAGAGTAAACCGCTTCCGAGTCAACTCTTCCAACATTCGGCACCCAGAACACGGTCCTCGTGGCATTTCCTACTGGCACTTGGACATTTAAAAGCTGCATAAAACCTATATTATGAGGTTGGCTATCTCCGTTCTTTACTGTGTACTCAACCCTAATCGCATCCCTAACTACTGTTACTTTCTGTTTAATATCTATGCTTATGGGGCGCTTTGCTCCTCCTGTTTCTATTTCCTTATCTATGAGCCATTCCCCTATGATGTCGTTAGCTGTAGAAGGTGTGGGCTTGAAAACAGCCTTGCCATCCTTGCCCACGATGTAGCTTACACCGCTTGTTTTCTGGTCGGATGTAAGTTTTTCCTCCACTCTTACTGCGGCGAAAGTGTTTTTGTCATTAAGGATGGTGATTTTATCATCGCTTGTGCGGTTAGGGTCTCCTCCAACGGTATCCAGTTTTATGTGAAAATCATCGCCCACCGACACATTAACATAGCTATTCGCTATTGAACCCGCCCCCCACACAGGGCAAAGTGCCACACCTATTGATATCGCTAACATAATATTTCTAATTTTCATACCCTAATCATCCTCCAATCATTTCCTTGTTTTAAACATTTTTAGGGAGGACCCGGTGGCATCGTTTTGGTTATCCTGAAGAAGCCAGGATAGAAAACATAGCCTTGCGGTGGTCTTTGGCTATCATTGTTGTTAATCGCTCCTACCCTCCAATATAGAACCGATGCGTTGCCGAACCTGACGGAAAGGTCGGGTGAATCAAGCATAAGGATATCTCCTGCCTTAGCGGTTGCGAAGAGGGGGTTGCTCCTCCAAGTTTTATCTCTTGGAAAGCTCGGGTCAGTGGAAAGCTCAACGACATATTCATTGGCGCCATCTACCGCTTGCCATTGAAAAGTCATTTTCTTCAAATCGTCCGGGAGAAATTCCGAATTGTTTGCTGGGCTAAGCGGCGTGGGAGGTATAATCGGAGTATAACCACCTAAGGGAATCGGGTCGCTCCATATGTATTGAACACCCTGCTGATTCGCTGCTTGCCGCCCACCAGTAGTGGAAGGCGGGACAAGAGGAGTATAGGTTATTACTCCAATCACAAAGTAATAGTATTGCCGTCCGGGGGTTAAAGGAACCGTAGTGATATCGTTCGTATCCAAGCTCGTTCCATCATCACTGGGAGTATACCTTGTAATGGTAGCGGGTAGGCTTGTGGAATCGAAACAGGAATTTGGTGGTGTTGAACCAGGCGAAACTCGCCAGCTCCAGATTAAATAAATATCGCTGTCGGATGGGATTGCAGAGGGGGCACTGGGCATCGTAGGCGTCGGACTTCTGTATACCATAACCGCTGCTATGTTAGTGGGATTGGGGATTTTCCTATAATCCCAAGAGAGATAGACGGCTGGCTGACCACCTACCTCACACGCATAACAGGTGCTGGGGCGAGGACCAGAGGTTGCGCTAGAGCTCTTCTGCATCAACTGGTAGATGCCAAATGCCAATAGAAGAGCAGGAAGTGTCTTCTGTAAGCTTGTCTTCGCCTTGCTCTTTATCTCCTGCTCCAAAGGTGCCTTGCCAAGAGGAGGAAGCTCATAGACAATCCTTGCTTTATCACCACCTTGAATGCCACGTGGAGCCTCCACTATCGTTGCAGTTGCATCGGTTAGCGTAACCTCTTTAACCCTTATCCTCCCCACCTTCTCGCCCCTTCGCAAAACAACCATCTCCATACCAACCTTAATCCCCTGGCGGGAGCCAGCATTGAGGAGGACCTCATCCCCCATAGTGGTGAGAATCGTGAATTCGGGAACACCCCTTACTGCAAAGGAAATGAATTGTTGGGCGATTTGATAAGCTGCTTTGTTCAAAGCCTCGTCAACGAGTATATCTATGTCGCCGCTATAGTCGTATTTGGGGGAGCTCTTCCCGGTTGCCACCGCTCCCGTTATCGGCTCCTCAGTTGATATATCAAGCATCTGACAGGCAACCATAACCCCAGCTTGTGTGGCACCATTGCTGCGGGAAATCTCAACTTGCAGAACCGTTCCCGTTATAATGCCATCCAACCCAAGAGTGCGTCCTAATCTCACCATATCCACCTTATCAAGGGGATAGGAAAGTCCCTCCGCCTCCATCTCCTTTTCCAAATCCGCACGGGATAAAACGGTATAGTAATCGCCCGCAACGCTGGTGAGGGACAAAGCTACCGCATCGGCGGCGCGCCTCCCCACCATTTTTCCCCCATACTTGCTTTGATTGTTGAAATCCAATATCGCCACCTCTAATATCCGCTTCTTCGCCTGCCCCTGCAGGGATGAGGTGCCCAACAACAGTGCGAAACCAATGAATAAAGCCAAAAGCAAAGACCTTTTATGCCCCATTATGCGACCCTCCTTTTTT
>JBMFMH010000014.1:4474-25010 GCA_049970775.1 bacterium
GAATAAAGCCAAAAGCAAAGACCTTTTATGCCCCATTATGCGACCCTCCTTTTTTCTATTACTGCGATTCTTCTATTATTAGTTTTACGAATTTCTAACAACAAGCTGGATACACCTCCTGCCTGTCTTTTGCTTCTACATTATGACATCCTGCTTTCCTTTGCAAGCAATTTTTTAATATTCTCCAAATTTTTTCAACCTCTTTTTTCGTTTCCTCCATTTCCACATCCCCCCTCACAACGAAATCGGCGATTCGCAACCTCTCCTCCCAGCTCGCCTGCGCCTTCATCCTCGCCTTCGCTTCCTCCTCGCTAAATCCCCTTATAATTAGACGATTTAACTGAACGAAAGGTTCCGCATAAACGACGATTATCTTGTCAAACAAACTCTCTCCACCGCTCTCCACTAATAATGGCACATCTACAATAACTATGCCCTCCCTCATCTTCCTCATCCTCTTCTCCAACCTCTCATAAACTAAGGGATGGATTAGGGAGTTCAATCTCTTCCTTTTTTCCTCGTCAAAGAAAACGATGCTCGCCAACTTCTTCCTGTCTATCCTTCCTTTCTCGTCCAAGATATCCGTGCCGAATTCGTTCACGATTCTTTTATACCCCCTATTCCCTTTCCTTGTCAAGGCTTTTGCGATTCTATCACAGTCCAGCACCTGCGCCCCTAACTCCTTGAACATCTTGAGGACGGTGGACTTACCGCTTGCAATTCCACCCGTCAGTGCTACCTTAATCACTTTCTTTTTCCTCCCCCTCCTTTTCCTCCTTCAACTTCTTCAGGACATCTCCCGCTATATCCCCAATTGTTGTCGCTGTTCTCTTCTGCTGTTTCAAGAATTCCTGCGTTCTTCGCTTCTCCCTTTCCCGTTCCCTCTCTTTCTTTAGCTCTTTGATTGATAGGTGCATTCTGCGTGCTGAGGGTTGAAAATCTATAATCTTCGCTTCCACCTTAGCTCCCTTCCTGAGGGCTTCCTCGGGTTTGGATACCTTCCTATCGCTTATATGGGAGAGGGGAATGAAGGCATCTATTCCTTCCTCCAAGCGGACAAAAGCACCGGTGGGAACGAGCCTCACCACCCTACCTTGAACGATGTCCCCCACCTTGTAATTCTTCTCCGCCTCCCGCCAAGGGTCGGGAAGAAGCTGTTTCAATCCGAGCGAGATTCTTTCCTTTTCCTTATCCACCTTGAGGATGACAACTTCTATCTTTTGTCCTTTTTTGAGAACCTCCTTTGGGTGTTTTATGTAGAACCAAGAGATATCGCTTATGTGAAGGAGTCCTTCAATCCCGCCTATATCAACGAACGCCCCGAAGTCCACCAGTCTCCTCACAACCCCCCTCACTACCTTCCCTTCGCTCAAATTGGAAAATATCTCCTCTTTTCTTTTCTGTCTCTCCTCTTCAACCGCTATTTTATGGGAGAGAACTACCTTCCCCTTGCTCCTATCAAGCTCCAATATCTTGAGGGGAATGGATTGCCCTATCAAGTAATTGGGGTTCTTTCTCTTGTATTGAGAGAGGTCAAGATGGGAGAAGGGAACGAAACCTTGCACACCGAGGTCCACCAAAACGCCTCCCTTCACCCTATCAACGACCATAGCAGTTATGATTTCTCCCTTTTTGTAAGCGTTCTCAAGCTTTTGCCAGGTGAGCTCAAAATCTGCTCTTTTCTTTGAAACTATTATCTCGCTTTCCTCCGCATCAGCTCTTAATACAAACACCCTTACCTCATCCCCAACTGAGAGAACTTGCTTGGGGTCCACTCTACCCTTAAGCGATATCTCCTCCGCTGGCAACAGACCTTCCGCTTTACCGCCCACATCCACCATCGCTCCGTTTTCGTCCACCTGAACAACCGTGCCCTTGACGATCATCCCCCTTTGGAGGGGACGAATCGTCTCTCTCAGGTCTATCTCTATTTCCTCTTGTTTTTTCTCTATCTCTTCTCTCTCGTTCTCCACGAGCCGATAAACCTCCTTATCTTTGACAATTGGGGCAGAAATAGGAACTCCTGCCCCCTATTGTCTCGCTTACTATCAACTCTCCACAGCGCAGGCACCTTTCCCCTTCCCGCCTATATACCCGAGGCTGATATGTTCCCGCCTCCCCGTAGATATTAACATAATTGGAAAATGTTTCCCCTCCCGCCGCAAGCGCCTCCTGTAATATTTTCTTTGTTGCGTTATATATAGCCTCTATTTCTTTTTGCGTCAAGCTTTTTGCTGGTCTTCCCGGATGAATTCCCGCCTCAAAGAGTATCTCGTTGGCATAGATGTTGCCGATACCTGCCACCACAGCCTGGTCCATAAGAACCGCCTTTATCTTCCCACCCTTCTTCTTTAAAACATCCATAAGATAAGAGAGGGTAAAGGATTCGCTCAACGGTTCCGGTCCCATCGTAGCCAGACCTTCTATATTCTCGTAGCTTCCCTTCCTCACCAAATGCATCTCGCCCATCCGCCTTAAATCCGAGAAATACAGTTTCATACCATCTATATGAAATATCAACCTCGTGTATTCCCCTTCATTTAAGCGAAGCTGACCGGTCATCCTGAGATGAATTATCAACTCCTCATCCCCATCCAACTCAAAAATTAGATACTTGCCCCTTCTTCTCACTCTCTCTATTTTCCTCCCTTTGAGCCTTTCCTTGAATTCCTCGGGTGGAATGGAAAGCATATAAGGGTCCAAAACATCCACATCCACTATCGTTTTGCCCACGATAGTGGCTTCAAGACCTCTTCTTATAGTCTCAACTTCCGGTAGCTCGGGCATCTTTATTTATTTTAACATCTCTTGATATGCAAGCAAGTATTTTATAAACAATTATGAAGTAGGGCGAGGGTTTGTCAATAATTTTTAGGTTTGTTAAAATTAAAGAGAAATGCCAAAGGTTTGGATTGAGACATTCGGCTGTCAGATGAACGAGTGGGATAGCCAGGCTATGCTGGGAACGCTGCAAAAAAGGGGATGGGAACCTTCCTCTTCCCCCGAGGAAGCAGACCTTCTTATCGTTAATACCTGCTCGGTAAGGAAAAAGCCGGAGGAAAAAGCTCTCAGCCGCCTCGGCTATCTCCTCAAGTTGAAAAGACGAAAGCCACATATTCTCGTGGGCGTTGCTGGCTGTATGGCGCAGAGATTAGGGGGAGAATTCCTAAACCGCTTCCCCGAACTTGACTTCGTTTTAGGAACGGGGCAAGTTCATAATATAGTTTCCATTTTAGAGCAAGCACGGGAAGGGAAGGTAATCGCCCTGGAGATTGATGGTTGTGCCCCATCCCTTCCCACTCTAAGGGAGAAACCTTTCCAAGCCTACATACCGATAATCTTCGGTTGCAACAATTTCTGCTCCTACTGCATCGTTCCTTTCGTTCGGGGGAGGGAAAGGAGTAGACCCTTAAAGGAAATAATTGAGGAAGCGAAAGCTCTTCTTGAAGAGGGAGTGGTTGAGATAACTTTGCTGGGGCAAAATGTCAATGCTTATGGCAAGGATTTAGGGGAAGGCTATTCCTTCAGCGGCCTCTTATATGCTTTAAGCAAGCTGCCAATAAAGAGGATTAAATTTACCACATCCCATCCCCGTGATTTTTCTAAGGATTTGATAAAGGCAATAGCTTCCTTACCACCTGTCTGTCATTGGGTACATCTTCCCATTCAATCAGGGGATGACAAAATACTACAGGCAATGAGGAGGGGCTACACGGTTTCGCAGTATAAAGCGCTGGTTGAGGAAATAAGGGAAAATATACCCGATGTTTCCATCACGACGGATGTTATGGTGGGCTTTCCGGGTGAAGGTGGAGAGGAATTTGAAAACACGCTTAAAACATTTGCGGAGATAGAATTTGACCAAGCTTTTATGTTTGCCTTCTCCCCTCGTCCGGGAACATTGGCGGAGAGAATGGAGGGGCAAGTGGAGCAAAAGGAGAAAATCCGCCGCTTGAGGGAGCTGATTTCCCTCCAAAACGAGATAAGCCGAAGGAAAAACGAAAAGCTTTTGGGGCAAACCCTTGAGGTTTTGGTTGAGGGGGAAGACCCAAAGGGGAAAGGATACCTCATTGGAAAATCAAGAGAACATAAAACCGTTGTATTTGAGGGTGGAAAAGAGCTCATAGGCAAGTTGGTGAAAGTGAAGACGAGGGAGGCTTACCTTTGGGGCTTCAAGGGAGAAAGGGAAAATGAAGAAGGAGAAGGATAACTTAACCCCTCTTTTCAGACAGTATAATTCCATTAAATCCCAATATCCCGATGTCATTTTGATGTTTCGTTTAGGCGACTTTTACGAGATGTTTGGAAAGGACGCGGAGATAGCCTCAAAAGAATTGGACATTGTTTTAACCTCAAGAGAAGCGGGAAAGGGGAAGCGCATTCCTATGTGTGGGGTTCCCTATCATGCGGTTGAGCGATACATCGCACGCCTTCTTTCCCGGGGCTATAAGGTAGCAATTTGCGAGCAGATGGAGGACCCAGCGAAAGCTAAGGGGTTGGTAAAGCGGGCGGTAACTCGCATTGTAACCCCGGGGACAGTTGTGGAGGAGTCAATGCTGGAGGCGAGGAGGAGCAGTTTCCTAGCTGCTGTGGCGAAGGAAGGGGAAGAATTTGGACTCGCCATCGCCGATGTCTCAACAGGTGAACTTGTTTGCACCAATCTCAAAGAGGAAAGGCTTCTTTGGGAGGAATTGCAAAGGGTTTCCCCCGCTGAACTTCTACTCCTACCAGGGGAGGAAGAATTGGGGAAAAATATACCCTCAGGCACGACAATCACTTACCTGGAAGATAACCCGTTCCTCATTCAATCGCCTCGCCAAATTCTTTTAGAACACTTCCAGGTTTCCTCCTTGAGGGGTTTTGGGATAGAGGAATATCCTCTCGCTCAACAGGCTTGCGCTATGATTCTTTCCTATCTGAGAAAGACCCAGCTTGCCTCCCTTCGCCACATAAATTCCATCTCCATCTATTTCCCCCAGCAGTTTATGCTCGTTGATTCGGTTGCAAGGAGGACCCTTGAGATAACCGAGTCCTTAGATGGGTCAAGGGAGAGAAGCCTCCTCGGCATCTTGGATTTAACCCTTACCCCAATGGGAAGCAGGCTCTTGAGAAAGTGGATGGAACAACCCCTCATATCAAAGGAAGAGATAGAGAGCAGGTTGGATGCTGTTGAAGAGCTCTTCAATCAGGGTAGGCTAAGGAGCTGGCTGAGAGAGGGCTTGAAGTCCATAGGTGATTTGGAAAGGATAGTGGGAAGATGCGCTACCGGGGTTGCCTCGCCCAAGGATTTGTTGATTTTAAAGAAGGGGTTGGGAAGCGTCTCCGCTATTTCTCCCCATCTTATGGAGGTAAAAAGCGAGTTGCTGGGCGAGATAAGGGAACGATTGAACCCGCTTCCCGACCTTTATTCCCTTTTGGATAGAGCTTTAAGGGATGATGCACCCTCCACCTTAAGGGAAGGAGGGATAATAAAGGAAGGTTTCAGCAAGGAATTGGACGAGTTAAGAAAAGCTTCCGCGCAAGGGAAGGAATGGATAGCCCAGATGGAGAACAAGGAGCGCCTTCGCACGGGAATAAAATCGCTGAAGATAGGCTACAACGCCGTTTTCGGCTATTACATAGAGGTAACAAAGCCGAACCTTCATTTGGTGCCGAAGGATTACATAAGGAAGCAGACCCTTGTGAATGCAGAGAGATTCATCACCGAGCCCTTAAAGGAGTTGGAGGCAAAGGTTTTAGGGGCGGAGGAGAGGATGGCTGAATTGGAGTATGAGATTTTCGTTTCCTTACGGGAAGAGGTGACAAGACGAGCCGACGAGGTCCTTCAGGTGGCGAGGGCAGTAGCGGAGTTGGATGTCCTTCAATCCCTGGCTGAGGTAGCTGTAAGATACAATTACACGAGACCAATTATAGATGAAGGAGACGAAATTATAATAAAGGATGGAAGGCATCCCGTCGTTGAAAGATTTATGGAAGCGGGACGCTTTGTTCCCAATGATGTGGAACTTAATTGCCGAGATAAACGCCTCCTCATAATAACTGGTCCGAATATGGCGGGCAAATCAACTTATCTTCGCCAAGTGGCGCTCATCGTCCTGATGGCGCAGATGGGTTCCTTCATCCCAGCAAGGTATGGGAAAATCGGCTTGGTTGATAGAATCTTCACTCGTATAGGGGCGAGGGATGACCTGTCCTCGGGACAATCAACATTTATGGTGGAGATGAACGAGGTTGCTAATATCCTGAATAATGCAACGCCCAGGAGCTTGATAGTCCTTGATGAGGTGGGGAGGGGAACATCTACCTTTGATGGCTTATCCATTGCCTGGGCTGTAGCGGAATATATTTTAAGCGAAAAGATTGGTGCCCGCACGCTTTTCGCCACCCATTACCACCAGCTGAACAAACTTGCCAGGGATAGCGAAGGGGTGAAAAATTTAAAGGCGGATGTAAAAGAAGAGAAAGGGAATATCGTTTTTCTCTATAAGATTAGACCTGGAGCAACCGATAAATCCTACGGTATACAAGTGGCGAGTTTGGCAGGAGTCCCTAAAGAGGTTCTGGAGCGTGCAAAGGAGATACTGGAGGATTTGGAAAAGAACGAACATCCTTTCTATAGAAGGATTCCCACAAGGCAGCAAAAACTTCAGCTCTCCCTCTTCGAACTTGAACATCCCGTATTGGAAGAGTTGAAGAAACTGGATTTAACCACTCTTACCCCTATAGAGGCGCTCAATAAGCTGAAGGAACTTCAGGATAAGTTGACTTAATGCTTGCGATGAAACCCCCCTTTCTCTAAAATAGTTTTTGGTATTTTTGGCAAAAAAATTTGACGACGAAAGAAAACGCTTATATAATCATAAGTGGTTTTTGGTATTTTTGGTGATAGCGATGCTGACGAGAAGAAGAAAGGAAGCTTTAATAGCGCTCAAAAAGTTAACGGAAGAGAAAGGTCCCGTTAGCTACGAGGAGCTCGCCTCGGAGCTTGGGATAAGCAAATGGTCGGCTTACGAGCTACTTGTCCAGCTTGAGGCAGGAGGATATGTGATTTCTGAGCTGAAGAAATGCGAGGGGAAATGCGGGGGTCGTCCCTCGCTTCGTTTCTATCCTTCTCCCCAAGGGGAAGAATTACTGGCATCTGAACAGGGATTGGAGAGCCTGAGGGAGGAGATATCCCGTTATTTCCAGTTAGCAAAAAGGGATTTGAGCACCGCTACAGCCGCCCTGAAAGAGAAGATATCAATTAAGGCAGCCCCCATTATTCAATCCGCAAGAGGTCTTACAATGCTTCTCTTGGAGCTTAAGCGTTATTCCGCCGACCTCTTCTCCCGCATAAGGAGGGTGTTGCGAAGTGGGGAAGACCTCTCGCTGATAAGCGGGGCAGCCATAGCCCACGATGGTGAGGGAAAACTTGGCAAGATTGTGCAAATATGCCAGCAAGCTCTCGCCCGCCTAAGCAAGGGGCAAAAAGAGTTAATCGCCTCCATATTAAAAGAGGAGGCTAAGCTCTTGGATATAGGAAAGGAGGCGTGAAAGATGGGTCTTTTGGTAATGAAAAGGAGCCATATAAAAGCGAAAACCGATTACTTGAAGCTCCGGATGCTCTTTGATAACCCCCTGACGAAAGCAACTCTTTCTTATCTGCTCGCATCAACTGATGGAAAAAAGACCCGCTTGGAGGAACTAATGGATAGGCTCGCAAGAGGGGAGAAACCTCACGGGCTGAGGGAGCGCCCCATCTACTCCCTTGTAAATACCGTGGCAAAGGCTATAGGCATCCCAAAAGAGGAGATTCCTCGCTATTTAGCCCATCCCAATATCCGAAGAACCATCCTCAACGCCGCCTATAGCATACAAGAATATGGATTGAAGCTACCTATGACTTTTTATGCCCCTTTAATGGTAGTTTGGAACATAACCTATACCTGCAATTTGCGCTGTAAGCATTGCTATGAGAATGCAGGAACCCTACGCCCTAAGGAGCTTTCAACAGGTGAACTCTCTAAAGAGGAGAAGCTTGCCCTCGTTGAGGAAATAGCTGATTCCCAAATCCCTACCCTTTCCTTCTCTGGCGGGGAACCGCTTCTCTGCCGTGATTTTTGGGATGTCGTTGAGAAAGCAAGGGAAAAAGGGCTCTACCTCTCTATGAACACCAATGGCACCGCGATAACGCCGGAGGTAGCGAGGAGATTGAAGGAATACGATTTCGCCTATGTAGCGGTAAGCATTGATAGCGCAAATCCCGAAAAGCACGATTTCTTCCGTGGTGTTAAGGGCGCTTGGGAAAGGTCTATACAAGGGATTAAGAATGTAATTGAAGCGGGTGGCAACGCCATTCTCTCGGTCACGGTAACAAGATACAATTACGAGGAATTCCAAGACATCCTTGAATTGGGACGAAAGCTTGGGGTTTACAAAGTGATGGTTTATAACTTCATCCCCACTGGGCGTGGGAAGGAAATCTGGCACAGCGATTTAACACCCGATGAGAAGGAATCCATACTCCAGCAGATGTATGATTTCCTAGTTGCGGGAGGTTCCCTCTGCACCACAGCGCCTCAGCTGGGAAGATTCTGCCTTGAGAGAGACAAACCCGAGTTCGCTCCCATTGCCCATCTGGGGACGGGAAAGGCTAAGGACTTATCACTTCTCGCCGAGCTTATCGGTGGGTGCGGGGTAGCAAGGGCTTATATGGCTGTTCAGCCGGATGGAACCTATACCCCCTGCGTATATATGCCTGATGTCCATCTTGGTCATTTCCGAACAGAGAGAATCCTTGATGTTTGGAAGAATCATCCCTTCCTCAACAAGCTCAGGGATAGGAAATCTCTATGGGGCGCCTGCGGGAATTGCGAATATAATCGTGCCTGTGGAGGTTGCAGGGCAAGAGCTCTTGCCTATTTCGGTGACCCGATGGGTCCAGACCCCGCTTGCATAAGGAATAGAAAATATTTTGAGGATTTCGTTAACAAACATCCCGAGATTTACGCCTCGTTTGAGAGCGAGGAGATCGCAACAGCAAGCGACTAACAAGAAAGGAGGAATGAGAAATGTCCCTTAGGAAAAGGGCAATCGGTATCGCAGCAAGCCAGGCAATGAAGCTAATTGTGCCCCTACTCAACCGCACCTCTGACGATAATTTGATTCGCCTTACCTATGTCTTGGAGAAGGTGGCTCGCTTAGATTATCACAAACAGCAGATAAGGGAGCTCCGTGCCCTATTTGAAAGACGCCATCCCGCAATTGAATTCGCCCGCCGAGTGCTTAGGGATACAAATCCAACGGTTAGAAAAAAACTTTTCAACAACCTCGGGTTAAATGCGGTTTATTTCACGATCGATAAAAGAAAGGAACTTGAGGCTCAAGGATTAGCCGCTCCCTTCCTCATAGTCATCAGCCCCACTATGCGCTGCAATCTCAATTGCATAGGTTGCTACGCTGGCTCCTATAGAAAGGAAAGCGACCTTCCTATTGATGTCTTTGATAGGGTCATCAGCGAGGCTAAGGAGATGGGAACTTATTTCTTCACGATATCGGGTGGAGAACCGTTCATTTATGAGGGGCTCTTGGACATCTTTAAAAAGCACAACGATGCTAGCTTCCTCGTTTATACCAATGGAACACTTATAGACGAAGAGATGGCAAAAAAGCTGGGGAAGCTGGGGAATGTTGCGCCCGCCATCAGCATAGAAGGTTATAAGGATGAAACTGACTATAGGCGAGGAAAAGGAGTTTACGAGAAGGTTCTCAAAGCTATGGATAATCTTAAGAAAGAGGGGGTCTTTTTCGGTTTTTCCGCTACCTACACAAGTCTCAATTATGATGTTATCTCAAGCGAGGAATTCGTGGATTTCCTCATAGACAAAGGTTGCTTCTTCGGCTGGTATTTTATGTATGTGCCAGTGGGGAAAAATCCTGACACATCGCTAATGGTTAGCCCTGAGCAAAGGCAATTGGTTAGGGAGCGGATATGGAAAATACGGGATACCAAACCGATTTTCGTTGCGGATTTCTGGAACGATGGACACCTAACCTCGGGATGTATGGCTGGTGGTAGGTTATATGCTCATATAAACAACAAGGGAGAGGTTGAGCCCTGCGTTTTCGCCCACTTCGCCGTTGATAATGTTAAGGAGAAATCCCTCTTTGAATGCCTCAATTCCCCCTTCTTCAAAGCGATAAGAGGGAGATTCCCCTGGACCGATAACTACTTCAAACCTTGTATGATAGTTGACAACCCGTGGGTGCTGAGGGAATCCGCTCAGGAAGGAGGGGCTCATCCCACCCATCCCGGGGCGGATAGTCTCTTCAATGAATTGAAGGATTTCCTGGATGAATATTCACAACGGATGGAGGAGGTAACTCGTCCAGTTATGGAGGAATATCTGGCGTGGCTTGAGGCGAAGAAGCAGAAGGTTGCAAGCGGAAAAAGTGAGTAAAACTAAGGAAATAGCTATCTATATAAAACCTCAAATAGAATCCCTTTTAAAGCGGGTTGATACCCTTATTTTTGATGTTGATGGCGTCCTATTGGATGTCCACCGTTCATTCTGGGATGTCATCCTGCTCACAACGAAAAAGTATCTATCGCTTCATTCGCTAAGGAGCAATTTCTCTCCTCGCAAATCACACATCAAGCTTTTAAAGTTGGCGGGTGGCTTCAACAACGATTGGGATGTCACCTCCGCTCTCATCCTCATCTCCCTTTCCTACACCTTCAATCATCCGCTTGATATAAAGGAACTGACTAAAGAAGTTTACGAGCGAGGTGGAGGGTTAAATCAATTGGAAGCGGTTCTTTCCGAGAAATTCCCGGAGGATTTCCCCAGAATTCGCGCCCTTCTTAATAAATCCCTCGTTGAACGCCTTTTCAAGGAGATTTACGCCGGAAAGGAAACACCAATAGTTTATGGCTTCCAACCCCAGTTTATACCACCCGAGCAAGAGGGTCTATACAAAAGGGAGATTCCTCTTTTAAAAGTGGAAGACATTCCTTCTTTTATAGAAAAAATCGGCATTTTTACGGGCAGGACGGCGGGAGAAACCACCCTTGCCCTTAAGATGACCGGCTTATCTGAGCTTATCCCTCCTGATTATATTTTAACGGCGGATGATGGGTTAAATAAGCCTGATAGAGAAAAACTCAAGGAATTGGCTGATAAACTTAAGGCGAAGGTCGCCATTTATGTAGGCGATGTCCTTGATGACCTACGCTCCGTGCCAAAAGATGACCCTACAATCCTTGCCTGTGTAGTTCAGAGGAGAAATATTGAGTTGTTCAAGGCAGAAGGGGCAGATATAATAGTTCCTTCAACGATTTCCCTGATGCAGATTCTCAAGGAGAAAAGGGGTGAGGAAAACTGAGGACAGCGAAGGTTTTCCGCAAGACGAGGGAAACGGAAATAGAGGTGAAGATTGTCCTTGAAGGGCAAGGAAATGCTGAAGTTTCAACCGGTGTAGGTTTCCTTGACCATATGTTGGAAACTCTCGCTAAGCATTCTTCCTTAGACCTTTTCGTAAGAGCCAAAGGCGACCTTTATGTTGACCAACATCATCTCGTAGAGGACATTGGCATTTGCCTGGGGCAAGCTTTGGATGAAGCTTTGGGCGAAAGAAGGGGGATAAAGAGATTCGCGTCCGCTATCGTTCCTATGGACGAAGCCCTCGTTCTTTCCGCAATTGATATATCTGGGAGAGGAGGATTCTGGAAGGATTTCTCTCTTAAGAAATCTCGACTTGGTGGTTTTGAAACGGAAACAGTGGAGGAATTCTTCCGTCAGCTCGCCTTGAACGCTAAAATCTCACTCCATCTGAGACTTTTGAGTGGCGATAATCTACATCATATAATAGAAGCACTTTTTAAAGCCTTCGCCTTATCCCTCAAAGATGCCATAAAAATAGAAGGAGAAGAAATCCCTTCAACTAAGGGGAAAATTTAGACCTCATCTCCCATAAAACCCTTAACACCTCGCCAACGCTCCAAGCCTGACTTATGCATCCCCTTGCCGTCCAAGGGTAATCTCCATCGAATATCTCCGATATCGTCCCCAGACCCGCTTCCCTTAAGTGTCCATAAAAGGGCTCTATCAACCATTCTAAATTCTTTTCTCCGATATCATTTAAAAGCTCCCAGAGAAAACCCGTTAGGTAAGCCCAAGCTGTCCCTTGATGATAGGCGGTATCCCTTTCCCAAACACCCCCCTCGTATCTTCCCCTATATTCCTTCTCGCTTTTCCCTAAGCTTCGTAGACCAAAAGGGATATAAAGCTCCCTCATTGCTAAATCGGCTATCTCTCGCTTCTTCTCAATAGTAATGGGAACGAAGGGTAGCGCACCTGCTATGACTTGATTGGGACGCAAAGCAAAAACTTTTTCTTCTCCCCTAATTACATCAAACAAACCAACAGGAGCGGAAAACTCCTCTCCAAAGCTATCCCTCGCGCTTCTCAACAATTCACTAAAAGGGAAATCTTTTCCCAATTTCTCGCAAAGCATCTCTAAAAAGGATAAAGCGAACACCCATAGAGCGTTGACCTCAACAGCTTTACCATAACGAGGAACCACCGGCTTACCGTTCACCATCGCATCCATCCAATTCATACAAACCCCTTCATTTCCCGCCCACAACAATCCATCCGCTTCCACCCTTACATTTTCACCTTTCCCCTTGGATAAATCATCAACTATATTCAAAAGATAGGGGAAAATTTCCTTGGCAAATGTCTTGTCCTCCTTAGCCCTCAACAATTGATAAACAGCCCAAAAAAGCCATAATGTCGCATCTACACTATTATAGATGGTTTCCCTCTCCATAAATGCGTTGGGTATCAATCCGTTTTTCAGATGCTTCAAAAAAGAAAAGATTATTTCCTTCCCTTCATCAAGTCTGCCCAAGGGGAGACATAAACCGGGCAAAGCTATCATAGCATCCCTACCCCAGTCGGTAAACCAATGGTAACCCGCAATTATGCTTTTCCTACCGAACCAATCCACGAAAAAGGAATCAGCGGAAAGAAGTAAGAGCTCGATTTCATCATCTCTTCCAATCTCGCTCCTCCCTAAAATTCCCTTAGCTCTCCTCAATTCCCTCTCGTAAAGCTCTTCTGCGGATTCCTCTATCGCCTCTGTTGAGCATATGAAGCCAACCTCTTCTCCTCCTTTGAGCTCCACCTCAAACACCCCAATATTAAAATGGTCTTCTTTGTAATCCAGCCCCCTTTCTTTTTCCTTGATATATGTCATATCGTAATACCAGTCCCCTCCCCTTTTAAACATCCCCTTCTCACAGATTAGGAAAAACCTATAAGGATGGATTACTTCAACAAGGTTTCCATTCTCTCTAAAAACCCATTCCCCACTGCTTTTTTTCAAGGAGTGATATGAACGAAAGTTCAGAAGGGGTAAAAGACGAAGCCTAAAAGGGGTTTCCGCCCTAAGTGCCTTATATAAAACTACAAGGGCATCCTTTCCTTTGGGTAATATGACTTTCTTCCTTAAAATGATACCTTCAACATCATAAATCCACTGCGCCGACCATCCGTTGAAAAGAAAACTTTGGATTCGTTTATATCCATCAGGATACACGACATCGTTATAGATATTGGATGAAAGAGGGATTCTTTCTTCCCCCTTGATTACCTCCTCTTCTATTTTCGCTAATAGGAGCTTCCTATCCCCGGATGGCGCTATGAAAAAACCGTGGTAGCGACGGGTATTGATACCTAAAGCAGTTGAGGAGACGAACCCACCCTTCCCATTAGCGAGCAACCACTCTTTATTTAAAGCGGAGGGAAGGGAAAGCGATTCCCCGCTTAGACGAATCACTCTTCCTTAGGAGGTGGAGCAGGAGGGAGGGTGAAATAGAAAGTAGAGCCTTTTCCTTCCTCGCTTTCCACCCATATCTTCCCGCCGTGCGCTTCCACAAGGTGTCGGGTAAGATATAGACCGAGACCCGTTCCGGAAATCTTTCTTCCCTCCACTCGGTAATATCTTTGGAAGAGGCGGGGCAAAACTTCTTTAGGTATTCCTATACCCTGGTCCTTAACCGCCACCAAGACTCCACCGGTTTCTGGGTCCTCCTGTATCGTTATCCTCACTTCGCCTCCATCAGGGGAATATTTCACCGCATTGCTAACGAGGTTAGTTATGATTTGGTCTACCTTGTCCTCATCCGCAATAACCGTGGGGACGGGTTGTTTCACATCCAAAACGAACTGGTGCTTTGAAGTATAGTTTTTCTGTATTTCTATTATTTTTCTCGCTATATCAACCACATCCACGGGTTTCAGGATTAACTCCAAAGCTCTTCCTGCTTCTATGCGGGAAAGATTGAGGAGGTCATTGATTAACCTGGTGAGCCTATCACATTCCTGGTCTATTATCTGGAGGAACTCTCGTCTTGTATCAAGGTCGTAATAACCCTCTGTATCGGCCAACAATGTGGCAACGAATCCCTTGATGGAGGTAAGAGGAGTTCTCAGCTCGTGAGAGACATGGGAGACAAAATCGGTCTTCATCTGGTCCAATCGCTTCAACTCGGTGATATCGGAGAGAATTGTAACCTCGCCGAGGATTTCCTCGTTTTCACCTCTTATAGGCGCTGTCTGTGCTTGGAAATAGCGCTCACTCGTCCCTACTGTGAAAGTAAGCTCTTCCAATACCTCCTCCCCATTTTCCAAGGTTCTTCTAATGATGTCCCTTACCCTCTCGTCCTTTATAACTTCCTGATAATCGGCTCCGACAGTATTATTTGAGGGTATTTCCAGAAGCTGTCTTGCAACCTGATTTAGAACCGTTATCCTCCCTCTGTTATTAACTGCAAGCACGCCCACAAGCATGCTCTCCAAAGTAGCTTCCAGCTGTCTTTTCTCCTCAAGTGCCTCAAGATAAAGTTTTGCCTGGGCGATGACCGAGGCCGCCGAGCGGGCAAGAACCATCGCTAGACGAACATCTTCCTCCGTGAACTGCCCGCCATAACGCTTATTAAACACCTTCAATACTCCCACCCTTATTCTATTAACCACATTCCCATTCTCGTCCCTTCTTTCCACTATCAGAGGAACGGTGAGGGAATTTCTTATCCCGAATAAGGTGGCGAATTCCTTTGCCGTGCGAGGGTCACTTAGGGAATCGTTAACTATTATAGGTTGACCGGTCATAAAAGCCTCGCCACTCACCCCCTGTGTTGCCCTCGTGCGATATATCTTTATTTCCTCATCAGTCATACCGAAAGCGGGAGGCTGAGCAACCAACTCACCGGTTTCCTTATCATAAAGCTTTATCACGCATTTCTCCGCCTGCAATATCATCGCTATCTTTGTGACCAATCGCTTGAGAGTATCCCTGAGCTCCTCAGTGGTAGTTATGGGAGCGGTAGGCTCCTCCATAGTTGTTGACGCCCCGCTTATTTCCGTTCTAATGGTTCTTTTCTCTTTCTCAACCTGCTCTCTTAGATGCTGAAGCTCCTCCTTCAACGCCTTATTCTCCGTTAAAAGCTTTTCATACTCAGCCTCCAAAGCTTGATACTTTGCTTTCCAATCTACGCTTGCTTTCATAGAGAAGAATAACACCTCCTATTATCCATTTTATTCTCCATAAATTCGCTTGTCAATACTCCTTCACAGCTTAGCTGTTTGCTTATCTCTAAAAGAAATTATATAATTTTCTACAAATAATATAAAGAGGAGGTTCTCTTATGGCAGAATCCAAACCGGAGAAGATTAAGGAAGTCTTCCGCAAGATAGGTAAGACCGTGCAAGCTCAAGCGGAAATCGCTAGTCTCCGCCTTCAAATTAGAAAAAAAGAAGGACAAAAGCGCGAGATTTACCAAAAGATTGGGGAAAAGGTTTATTCCCTTTTCCCCAAAGGATTGGTCAAAAACGCCGCACTTATATCCCTCTGTGAACAGCTACAGAAAATTGACGAGGAAATAAAGGATTTAGAGGAGAAGATAAAGGCTCTCTCGGAAGAACCGCAGGAGAAAGAAGAGGAGGCGAGTGAAGAAAACGAGGGGGGTATTGAAGAAGAAGTAGAGGAATAAATATATGCGGATAAAACCTGACTGCCTCGTTTGCGTTTTGAGGCAGTGTGTTGAAGCATGTCATTTAGCTAATGCTGATGAAGAAAGGGCTTTCAGCGCTATTAAATCAGCTTCATCCTTAATTCCCACTTTTAATACCCTTGATACGCCAATGAGCATCACAATGGCAATGCATAGAGCGGTAAGGGAGAAACTCGGGATTGATGACCCCTATAAAGGGGTCAAAAGAAGCTTTAATGAAAAGGGAGCAACCACCTACCCACTTCTCCGCCAGTTGCTAACCTCCGCCCAATCTCCCTTAGAAACTGCGGTTAAAATAGCTATAGCGGGAAATATAGTTGACTATGCATTACCAATAGAAAAGGATTTAGATAAATCGCTAGAAAAAGCCCTTGCCTCGCCACTGCCCCAAAGGGATTGGGAGATATTCCAAAAAGAGCTTTCACAAAGCAAGAAAATACTTTACCTCCTTGATAACGCAGGAGAGATTTTCTACGATAAAATCCTGATAGAATATCTCCTTGAGAAAAGATACGATGTTATAGCTGTGGTTAGGGGAGGTCCAGCCATAAACGATGCTACGCTTGAGGACGCGGTATTCGCCGGTATAGATAGGTTAACAAAAGTGATAACGACGGGATTGGATACAGTGGGCTTCATTCTGGAACAAACCTCAGAAGAATTTAGAAAAGCCCTAAATGAAGCCGACTTAATAATCGCTAAAGGGCAAGCGAATCTTGAATCTTTAGACGAAACGGATTTTCCCGCGTTCTTCCTTCTAAAGGCAAAATGCCCCATCATCGCCGAGCTAACGGGAGTAGAGGTTGGTGATATCGTTTTTCAGGCAAACCGCAGACGATGGAGAAAATAAAGCTTTTCATCTTCGACTTGGATGGCGTTATTTATAGAGAAACCCAACCCCTTCCGGGGGCAAGAGAAATTGTTCAAAAGCTTCGGGAGAGGGGTAAAAGAGTGGTTTTCCTTACTAACAATTCAACCAAGACCCGCTATCAATATAAGAGAAAATTATCAAACATAGGAATCAAAGCCGATGTTGAAGAGATATTCACTTCCGCCTGGGGAACGGCTCTTTTCTTAAAGCAAGAAGGCGCTAAAAAGGCGCTCGTTATCGGCGAACAAGGGTTGAAGAAGGAACTCAAACGGATGGGTATAGAGATAACCTCACTTCCTGAAAGAGATGTGGATTATGTTGTTGTTGGATTGGACCGCCATTTCACTTACAGAAAACTGTGTAATGCTTTTGAAGCGGTGAGAAATGGAGCAAAGTTCCTCGCTACTAATATGGATTATACCTTCCCTATAGAGGATAAAATCGTCCCTGGCGGAGGCGCTATCGTTGCTTCCCTTCGCTGGGCTTTAAGAATGGAGCCTATTCTTATTGGAAAACCCTCCCCTTTTCTCCTAGAGCTTATTATGAACCGCTACGGGGTAGGAAAAAACGAAACCGTGATAGTGGGCGATAGGTTGGATACCGATATTGAGATGGGGAAAAGGGCGGGAATTAAGACAATCCTTGTGTTAACCGGGGTTACCAGCCAGGAGGAATTGGAAGATTCCCCAATCAAGCCCGACGAAGTTGTGCACAGCCTTGATGAATTGGAGTGTATAGAATGGCTGATGTGAAAAGAGCCCTGACAATAGGTGGTTCCGACCCAACGGGTGGGGCAGGTATTCAAATGGACTTGAAGGTCTTCCAATCACTCGGTGTTTGGGGACTCTCCTGCATAACGAATATCACCGTGCAAACTACTTTCGGTGTTGAGAAAATAACCAAGGTGCCACCTCATATAATCGCCAGGCAGATAGACGCGGCGGTCCTTGATATTGGAATAAACGCTTGCAAGATAGGGATGCTTTATTCACCACGAACGGTAAGCATTGTAGCAGAAAGGATACGCCGAAGGCACATACCCAATGTCGTTTTGGACCCGATAATCAAGGCGAAAAATGGTCGTGCCCTATTAACACCAAAGGCTTTAAAAAGGCTGAAAAAGGAGCTAATTCCCCTCGCGCTCATCCTTACTCCCAACTTGCCGGAGGCAGAGGAAATTAGCGGTATCCCCATCAAATCCCTTCAGGATATGGAGGAAGCGGGCAAGAAAATCAAGGAAATGGGCGCTGAATTTGTTTTGATAAAGGGCGGGCATCTTCCTTCCGAGCCAGTGGACATACTTTACGATGGAGAAAATTTCCATTACTTCCCTTCAGAGAGAATAAAGAAAAATGTTCACGGAACTGGTTGTATCTTGTCATCAGCAATAGCAGGCTACTTAGCTAAAGGGGAAAATCCAATAGATAGCGTAAGATTAGCGATAGAATTCACCCGTTCAGCGATAGAAAGAGCCCTCCTATTGGGCAAAGGTCCATATTATTTGGTTCCATTTTAAAATGATTATAAGAAGGGATTAAGATGTTTTTGCTTCCATTTTTAGCTTTCTCCTTTCCAATGAAAAGCATTGATGCTTGGCTGAAGGTAAACCTCTCAAAAGATGCTATCCCACCTTTTTCCTTCTTCTATGATGGCAAAAGCTCTGCGGACTTCCTTAAGAATTGGAAGCTTTCCCTAATGCCAGTTAAGGAAGATGAGAAGAGGAAGGAGTTTATCGCCGTTTATGCTTCCCCTGACCAAGGGTTGGTCGTTCGTTGCGAAATCACTGCCTATAAAGATTTTCCCGCAGTGGAGTGGGTTCTCAAATTCAAGAACGAAGGGAAAGAGGACACTAAGATAATTGAAGACATAAGGGCTCTTGATTATTTGTTCAGGGGAAATGGGACATTCATTCTCCATAGAGCTCTTGGAAGCAACGCCCAAAGGGATGATTTCGCTCCCATTGAGGAACACTTAGAGCAAGGCTCCTATCTAAAAATCACCCCTATAGGTGGACGCTCCTCCAATACAACTTCTCTTCCTTTCTTCAATCTGGAAAACAAGGGTAAGGGCGGTGTAATCATCGGTATAGGTTGGTCAGGGCAATGGTTGGCTGAGTTTCAGAGGAAAGAAAACGGGGTAAGAGTATCAGCGGGGATGGAGCTTGTCCATCTGAAGCTTCATCCGAAGGAAGAGATAAGAACACCTCGTATTTTGCTTCTTTTCTGGTCGGGAAGCAACTATTTGAACTCGCAGAATCTTTTCCGCAAGTTCCTCATACAACATCATATTCCCAAAATCCGAGGGAAGCCCGTAACTTTACCTTTTTCCTGTAGCTCATCGGGACCACCCGACGAAGCGAACAAAGCAAGTGTGGAAAACCAGCTTCAATTCGTCCTCCCATTCATCAAAAACTACGGCGTTGAATACCTCTGGATAGATGCGGGGTGGTTCGTTGGAGGCTGGCCAAATGGGGTGGGCAACTGGTTCCCTCGCCCTGATGGATTCCCAAACGGCTTTAGCCCTTTAACCCGAGAGATTAAAAGAATGGGTATGAAGGGACTCATTTTATGGTTTGAACCCGAGAGGGTGTTTGAGGGAACCTGGATAGATAGAGAACATCCTGACTGGGTGATTCGGCTTCCTGGTAATCCTAATGGGCTTTTTAACCTGGGAAACGAGGAAGCTCTTCACTGGTTGACGGAACACCTTTCCCAAATGATAGAAAAGGAAGGAATAAGCGTTTATCGGCAGGATTTCAATATGGACCCTCTCCCATACTGGCGTATCGCCGACCCTCCTGATAGACAGGGAATAACCGAAATACGGCATATAGAAGGGTTATACAAACTCTGGGATGAACTCCTAAAGCGCCATCCCGGGCTCATAATAGACAACTGTGCCTCAGGTGGAAGGAGAATAGACCTGGAAACTATTTCCCGCAGCGTGATGCTCTGGCGAACAGATTATCAGTATTTTGAGCCCAACGGACAACAATGCCACACCTATGGTATAAGCTTTTACTTACCCACAACCGCTACAAGTTGTGGCTATCCCAATGCATACTTCTTCCGCAGCGCTATGGGAAATGGAATGGGTATATGGGTTCCCTGGCATCCCGATGCCCCTTACGAGATATACCGACAATTCCTCCCTTCTCTGGCAGATTGGCAACCCGGAAAACCCTTCCCCCTTGAATTGACAAAAGGATTAATAGAAGAGTTCAAGCAAGCTAGGGAGTTCTTTTATGGGGATTTTTACCCTTTATCCCCTTACAACACAGGCGACGATGCCTGGCTCGCCTATCAATTTCATCGTGAGGATTTAAAGGGTGGGTTAGTCTTCCTATTTCGGAGGCAAAATTGCCCAATGAAGGATTTTATCCTCAAATTAAAGGCGCTTAACCCTTCCCTTTCCTATGAGGTAATTATCAGCAACGACGAGCTTATGAAGAAGAAAGAAATTTTTACCGGAAAGCAACTGAGAGAAGGGCTTGCTTTGTCCATCCATAAAGCCCCCGGTTCCCTCTTGATATTTTATAGAGAAAGAGGTTTTGTTGCATAAATCCTATAAAAGCACATTTGTTTAAAATACTGTAAAGCTCTAAC
>JBMFMH010000015.1:0-24997 GCA_049970775.1 bacterium
CATTTACTTTATATTTAAAACCCTGTATTATCCGATTGTATATTTGACGCCGGTGCCTCAGATAAAATAAATTCGTTTGTCTTTGCGGATTGATGGGTTATAATTCTTTATCTACAAGATGAGAGAAAGGAAAAACATAAGACTCGCTGAAGTTACCCCAGGCAAACTTGTCAGGCTATCCCTGATTGAGGGTGGCAAGGGCGTATATACTAACCTTGCCCGCTTAGGCTTATTTCAAGGGGACCTCTTAAGGGTTTTGGAATCCGCTCCCTTTATGGGACCAATCCTCGTTGAACATATCCCGAGTGGGGCAAAAATCGCCATCGGTAGGGGAATGGCAAGGAAAATCCTTGTGGAAGAAGTAGATGAGACCTTATAGAATCGCCTTAGTCGGTCAGCTTAACAGCGGTAAAAGCACCCTCTTCAATAACCTGGCAGGATTTAAAACCTTATCGGGGAATTTCCCTGGCACAACCGTTAGCTATACCATAAGCAAAACTCGCTTCGGGGGAAGGGAAATAGAGGTCATAGACCTTCCAGGCATTTACTCCCTATCCTATTCCGATATAGCGGAAAAAGTGGCGAGGGACTTCTTACTTAGGGAAGAAATTGATGTGATTATCAATGTGGTGGATGCCTCAGTGCTCACCCGTTCCTTAGAGCTAACGCTTCAACTTCTGGAACTTGAAAAACCCCTTATCCTCTGCCTCAATATGGCTGATGAGGCAAGGAGGAAAGGAATGGAGATAGACGAGGGAAAGCTATCAGAAATATTGGGGGTTCCTGTTGTCTCAACGGTTGCTGTGAGAGGGATTGGAATAGTGGAACTAATGGAAACCGCCTTGAGAAAACCTCTAAGCAAAGGGAAAATCCCCCAATTTCACAAGGATATTGAGAATGCTATCTCCAAAGTTGAAAAAGCTCTCCCTGAGGATTTCGTGGAAAGGATGGCTTTGCCTTCTCGTTTTCTGGCGATTCGTCTCCTTGAAGGGGAAGAGGAATACATCTCCCTCTTGAAAGAACTGCCCCGAGGAGAAGAGATTTTGGAAATAATAAGGAAAACAGCGAAAGAGGTGGAAGAATGCCACGGTGCACCCATCAGCTTCGTCATCTCCTCGGAGAGACACGCCTTATCTCTCAACATCTTTGAAGAGGTTTGCAAAATCGTCCATCCACCAAAGGAGCGCATTGATGATAAGCTAGACCGTTATCTGATGCATCCCATTGGAGGCTACTTTTTTCTCTTTATCGTATTGGGAATTGTTTTCCTCTTCGTATTTAAAGTTGGCAATCTCATTGGCGATTTGGTGCTTTCCCCATTTGAGGGATTAAGCCAAATGCTTCAACCTCTGGGTCAGAAAAACCTCTTTTTCTCTCTCCTTGAAGGCTTAATTGAAGGGATTGCTGGAGGCATAGGGATAGTTCTACCCTATTTAGTCCCCCTTATCTTCTTCATATCGCTTCTTGAAGATGTGGGCTACCTTCCAAGAGCAGCTTTTCTGCTTGATGGGTTGTTCCATCGTATAGGTCTTCACGGCAAATCCGTCATACCTTTCGTCCTCGGTTACGGATGCAATGTCCCCGCCCTCGTTGCCACCCGCATTCTTGATTCCCCTATTGATAGGATAATCACAAGCCTGCTTGTATCGTTCATTCCCTGCTCCGCTCGCTCCGTGGTTATCTTAGCGCTTGTTGGTGCCTACTTAGGCGCACCTTATGCATTCGCTTTATATTTCTTCAACTTGCTGGTTATAGCTCTTCTTGGGAAATTGCTAAGGGGTATGTTTCCTGGCTCCCTTGAAGCCTTTATTATGGATATACCAACCTACAAGCTTCCTCCTATTCGCTATATAGGGAAGAAGACTTGGTTTCGTCTCTATGAATTCGTCGTTTTCGCTTGGCCGTTGATAATTTTCGCCAGTTTGATTATGAGTTTGCTGAGTTTCTACAGAATTGACAATCTTATAAATGCCCTTTTCGCCCCTTTGACTGCTGGAGTTTTAGGCTTGCCGAAGGTGGTAGGCACAACCCTTTTCTTCGGTATCCTCAGGAAGGAGCTCACCCTGATTCTCTTAGCGAATGTTTTGGGGACGACGAATATTCCTGCGGTTTTATCGCATCTGCAGATACTCGTTTTCACTACTTTTGTCCTCTTTTATATTCCTTGCGTCTCGTTCATAGTCGTTATGTGGAAGGAAATAGGTAGGAAATACACGATTATATCCATTTTATTATCGCTCACAGTCGCCACAATCATTTCCGCATTAATACGGGCGTTAGGGACTTTATTTTTGTGACTTACCCAAGTTGCGGGGAGCCCTCGGGCTCCCCGCAACTTGTGGTTACTTTTTTAAAAGGTTACCGTTAACACAAATGTGCTTCCTCCACGCTTCACCCAGATAAACGCACGCCCCATCCTCCTCGCTTCCGCTATCGCCCTATCAAAATCCCGCACATTCCTTACATCCCGGTCGTTTATCTTAAATATAACATCACCCTCCCTTATTCCAGCATTGTAATAGGCGCTTCCTACCCCTACCTTCGTCACTATGACACCAAGCTGACCAGCGGGCAACTTATACTGCTCCCTTAATTGGGGTGTAAGATTTTGAACGCTTATCCCTTCCTCCGTATGAGAAGAAGGAGCTCCCGTGCTTTCTTCGTAAGAGCCAATGGTTACGGGAATCTTCATCTCCTTCTTGTCCCTGATGATGGTTAGGATAACCCTTGTGCCGGGTTGAGTGTAAGCTATCGCTTCCACAAGGTCACCATCGTTGTGTATCACTTTATCATCCACCCGAGTGATGATATCACCCATCTTTATGCCCGCTTTCTCTGCGGGGGAACCAGGCTTTACCTCAACAACTAGCGCCCCTTCCCTCGCACCGTAAACTTCCTCCATATCGGGTGTAACGCTTTGAATTGATACCCCCAAGTAACCACGAGTGACCTTCCCCTTCTCCAGCTGGGGCAAAATCTTCTTAGCGATATCTATGGGGATGGCGAAACCTACGCCAGCGTTGAAGGGACCAGGGGAAGCTATAGCGACATTAACGCCGATAACCTCGCCTTTCAAATTCACGAGGGGACCTCCGCTATTACCTGGATTTAAGGCTGCGTCCGTCTGGATTAGATTGACATATGATTTCTCCTCAACTACCTGGCTCCTATTGAGAGCGGAAATAATGCCGACAGTCATACTTTGACCCACGCCAAAGGGATTTCCGAAGGCAGCGACGATTTGCCCCACTTGCAGATTGGAGGAACTTCCCAGGGCGATGGGCTGGAGAGGCTCTTTTGGATTCTCTATTTTCACAAGAGCAAGGTCGCTTCTCTCGTCTCTGCCCACGACTTTTCCTTTATAGGAAGCACCACTATGGGTTATTACCGTTACTTCATCAAAGCCTTCCACTACATGGGCATTCGTTAGCACATAACCATTGGTGCTTACGATAAAACCTGAACCGAGCGTCTTCCTTCTATACACCTGCTCCCTCGGGAAGGAGGGAAACTGAAACTCCCTGAAAAAGCGCTGGAAGAACGGGTCGTTCTCAAACTCTTCAAATGGGGAAGGGACGGCAACTCTCTCCGTTTTCTCCGCACTTATGTTTACCAGGGAGGGCTCCACCCGCTTCGCTATCTCAACGAAGACATTCTCCAGCTCTTCCACTGTAGGTGGAACCTGGACCTTGCTTTGCAGCCTCACTGGCTGGATTAGCAAGAATCCGAGCGCTACAAGGGTTAGTGTTATAAGGGGTATTCTCCAACGCATATCTCAATGCACCTCCATAATAAATTTTATTGCTTTTCGCAAAATTTTATCCTTAAGCAACAATGCTCCATAATGTCCGCAGAATAACCATTCAATAGGGGGTTTCCCCAACGCCACCCAAAGTGCGTAGGAGGAATTGTAGGGAACCACAAGGTCCAACCTCCCATTAACAAGGAAAACAGGGCGAGGTGGTATGAGATGAGCATACTTGATGGGGTCCACATCATCAAGCGTTGCAAGCTCCTCCTTTGACCACTTGTAGGATTTTAAGGCAAACAAGATACTATGGGATACAAGAAAAGGCAAGTTCCCCCCTCCCATTATGAATACACCTTTTTCCACCCTTTCATCCACCGCCATAGCCAGTGTCCCCACGATTGCCCCCAAGCTCAATCCCACGATGGAAACCTCTTTTCCCTCATACCACAAATCCAAAAACCTGCGCACATCGTCCACACTTTGGATAAGGCTCTCACGCATCGTTTTGGGGTCAGCAAGGAAGCCCCATCCTTTCAGCAGCCCAGCTGGGCGCCGCTGAAGATGGAAAGGTAACACCAAGGCAGCGCTTTCATAGCCAAGCTGGGCAAACCTCCTGCATATCTCCTCCTCTAACTTCAAATTTTTCGCTCCCAAAGTATGAAGGACAAGGACCTTTCCCTTGGGCTCGCTCGGAGCATAAATAAACACAAAAACCCTGTTGTTCTCTTCCCATCTCGTTGAGATGGGACTAGGGAAAGTCCACTGGTAAATTTTGAAGCCTTTTCTCGTCTCTATCAGCATTTTGCTCACTTGAACTCCTAATTTAGGATAATTGAACGGGTGAGCGTTCACTAATATAGACGCAAAAATAAGGTTAAAAGTTTTAATTAAAGTCTTTTTGCCCCGACGAGAATCCTGCGCCATTTAGGGTCCTGAAGGCTGTCTATACTTACCCCACCTCGTGAGCGTGAGGAATGGATAAAAAGACCATTCCCTATATATATTCCCGTATGGTCAATCCTTCCGTTTTTACTTGAGAAATAAAGACGGTCAGCTACTTTCAACTCCTCAATTGATATCGCCTTCCCTACTTTGAACTGTTCCTCAGCAGAACGAGGAAGAAAAACACCGTTTGAGGCGAAAACCCTTTGCACGAATCCCGAACAATCCATTCCCCGAGAAGAAAGCCCACCCCATCTATAAGGCACGCCTAGATAACTCAAAGCGGTTCGCCTTATTCTTTCCTCAAAACTTTCTTTTTCGCCGCTGGGAGCCTTATTGAGATTCTGCGGTATATAAAGATAGACATTGCTGACATAGGGGAGCTTCCTCGTATCGCTTTTTCTTATCCAACCGAGGGAACCATCAATCATAATCACGCCTAACCAATCGCCCTTTTCCTCCTTCACCGCAAGGAGCATATCCTTTGGGCATTTATAATAAAGTCTGGAACGAATTGAAGGATTGGCGAAAACCTCCGCTCCCTCCCTAAGAACGCTTACCACCCATATTTTTGCCCTATCCCCACTTTCACTTTGGGGGAGCGTTAAGGTGATAACCAAGCGCTCCCCCAAGGAAAGGCTTGCAAAGGAAGTGAGGAAAAAAAGGATAATCTTAGCGCTTTGAATACTGGAAACCGCGCCTCGCCCTATGGCGCCCATACTTCTTTCGCTCCTTAACCCGTGGGTCACGGGTAAGAAGCCCAGCGTCCTTTAATACCGACCGAAAGGAGGGGTTAACTTTCAAAAGGGCACGGGCGATTCCATGCCTGACCGCCGCTACCTGTGCGGAAATTCCCCCTCCTTCCGTCTTCGCTACCACCCCGAACTTATCCAATGTGTTAGTTAACACCAGGGGTTGTTTCAACATATGACCCCAGACTTCTCTACCGCCAATGAACTCCTCCATCGGCTTATCGTTTATTATTATCTTCCCTTCCCCTTGGGGGATAAGCCAAACCTTAGCAGTAGCGGTTTTGCGATGTCCCGTAGCATAGTAATCCATTAAAAGCTTCTGCTCCATTTTTATAATCTACCTCCCTCAATGCTTATAGGCTCCGGCTTCTGCGCTGTATGAGGATGCTCGCTTCCCCGATATATCCTCAGCCCTTTCAATCTCTTATCCCTTAAACGATTCTTGGGAAGCATCCCCTTCACAGCTAGATAAAGAACCTTCTCAGGTGCCTCATCCAACATCTTTCTCAGACTCTTCTCCTTCAACCCGCCCAAATAACCCGTATGCCAACGATACATCTTCTTGTCAAGCTTCTTCCCGGTTACCCTTATCTTCTCGGCGTTTATAACGATTACCCTATCGCCCGTGTCAAGGCTGGGACTATAATAAGGCTTATGCTTGCCTATAAGTAAGCGAGCAATAAACGAGGCTAAACGCCCAAGGGTTTGCCCCTGAGCGTCAATCAAATACCATTTCCTCTCTATTTCCTCCTCTTTAGGAAGATAAGTTCGCATCTCTACTTCCTCCTTTTTATAAATCATCGTATTTCACTTTCCAGAGAAACAACCCTTGTGGGGCTACACTAAATGTAGTCGCGTTTAACCTCCCTTGAAGACAATCCTCAACGATATAAGGCGGAAATTTCCCTCTACCAACCTGAAGGAGGAGTCCAACGATGTTCCGCACCATTCCCTTCAAAAAAGCGTTTGCTTCCAATGTGAATATAATTATATCCCCTTTCTTCTTTATGTCAAGCTGAAGCAAATTCCTTGTTTTTTCCCCCTTCTCCCCAGAAAAAGAAGAGAAGTTATGCATTCCCAATAATCCTTTACCTGCTTCTCTCATCGCTTCAATATCCAACTCATAAGGGAATATCAAGCTGAAGCGAGAGAGAAAAGGCGAGACCTTTTCCTTGTTCATCAAAAAATACTTATACACTCTGCTTTTCGCGCTAAAACGAGCGTGAAAGGAGGGGTTTGCTTCCTTAGCCCAGATAGTCCTTATAGACGGAGGTAGGCGGTCATTAAGCATACGAGGAAAATTCTCTGTGGGAATAGAGGAATTAGTGAGGAAATTCACCACCTGTTCCTTAGCGTGAACTCCTGCATCTGTTCTGGAAGCGGCTATGGTTCTCACTTTTTCTCCCAAACAAATCATAAGCTTATCTTCTAACTCTCCCTGAATGGTTGGAAGATGCTCCTGTTTTTGGAATCCTGCGAAATCGGTTCCGTCATAGCTCACTCCCAAGACGATATTGCGCATAAAAATTTTTTATTCCATAAGAAGAGAGAGAAGGGCTATCTCCGCGTGGTCTCCTCGGCGGTATCCTATTCTGGTTATCCTCATATAACCACCATTCCTATCCTGCATTTTCGGTGCGATTTCCTCAAAAAGGCGTTTTACGAGGGTCTCGTCCTGCAGGACACGGAAAGCTTGACGCCTCCTTGCCAAGCTATCCTCCTTTGCTAAAGTAATCAGTTTCTCCACGATTCTCCTCGCTTCCTTAGCCCTGGCGAGAGTAGTTTCCACCTTACCTCTTTTTATTACTTCCTTAGCTAAGGAACGCAAAAGCGCCAATCTTTGGTCGGTGGGCTTGGAAAGTTTCCTGTAACCTTTCCTGTGCTTCATTTTCTCTCCTCCTCATCAGCAGCAAGGGAAAAACCCATTTCCGCAATAATCGCCTTAAGCTGGTCAATGGTCTTTTTCCCGAGGTTTCTTAGGTTAAGGAGCTGTTTCTCGCTATGTTTGCATAACTCTCTAAGCGTAGTTATCCCCTCTTTGCGGAGAGCATTATAAGCTCTGCTCGGAAGGTCTAATTCCTCAAGAGGAAGGTCAAGAAGAGCCTCCCTTTCCTTTAGCTCCTTATCTATCTCCTCATCAACGGGGTCATTAGCCTTATCATTAGGAGCTTGCGTAGCTGTAACCACTGGCTCATTTACTTCCTCTCCAAAGGGAGTTATCTGGAAGTATTTGCTGAGAATCGCCGCCGCCTCAAGGAGAGCTTCGGAGGGGGTTATTGCCCCATTAGTCGTAATCTCCATCGTCAAACGCTCCAACTCCAGCTTCTCCTGCAGCTGCGTTGCAATAGCCAACTTTCCAAGATAATTCTGCCCTTCTTCCCAATCTATGAAATAGTATGCATCCACATAATAGGCAACCCTTCTTATAGGTGTGAAGATAGCGGTGAGGGGTAGAGAACCGATTGGATACCTACCTTCTCGCATATCAGCTAAACGGAAGCCCTTCCCCATCTCCACCTTCATATCTATGCGCAGCTTTGCGTTAGGGTCGGTGAGAGTTGCTATGTGTTGCTCTGGATTAGCTATCTCTAACTCGGGAGGCGTCTTGATATCCGCAGCCAATACCTCTCCTTCACCCTGAACATCGAGCCTCATCGTGAGCGCCCCAGTAAAAGGACGCAAGACCCTTATAGCTACTTCTTTCAAATTCAAAAGTATCAAAGTTACATCTTCTTTCACATTCTCCAAGGTTGTAAGAGGGTGATAAACTCCTTCTATTCTTGCCTCGGTTATTGCCGCTCCAGGAATTTGGGAAAGGAGAACCCTCCTTAACGCCGAGCCGATGGTGTGACCGATACCTTTCTCTAAAGGATAGATGAAAAATTTCCCCTCCCTCTTATCATCCCTTGCGATGATAATACGAGGATTCGTTTCCTTCTCTTTCATACTTGTTGCCTGAAGCATCCACACAACACCTCCATTTTAACGAGAGTAAAACTCCACTATTAACTGCTCGTTGAGAGGAACCTCTATAACCCCGGGCACAGGTAGAGCAACCACCTCTCCCTCCAGATTAGCCTCATCAAGTTTCAACCATGCAGGACATCTCCCACCCCTCTTAGCTACTTCCTCCTGAACAAGCGGAACAACGGGAGAATCCGGCTTAACCTTTATGACATCACCGATTTCAACCTCATAGCTAGGGATATCCACCACTTTACCATTCACCAAAATGTGTCCATGGGTAACCAATTGACGAGCTTTCTTTCTTGAGGGAGCGAAACCCAGCCTGTAAACGACGGAATCAAGCCTCCTTTCAAGGAGGATGAGAAGGTTCTCACCCGCTCGCCCTTTCATCTTGCTCGCCCTTTCCACATATCTCTTGAACTGTGTCTCGGTAAGCCAGTAGATTCTTTTCGCTTTCTGCTTTTCCCTGAATCTCAGCCCGTAATCCTTAAGCTTGGGTGGGCGTGTTTGCCCATGCATTCCCGGTGGATAGTTCCTCCTCTCAAGGGAACACTTCGGGGTATAGCACCTATCTCCCTTGAGGAAGAGCTTTACCCCTTCTCTCCTGCACAATCTACAACGAGGTCCGGTATATAAACTCATCTATTCTTCACCTCACACTCTTCTTCTTTTAGGAGGGCGACAACCGTTATGGGGAACAGGGGTTACATCCTTAATAATGTTTATTTCCAAGCCAGCGGCCTGAAGTGCCCTTATCGCCGTCTCCCTTCCCTGCCCCGTGCCCTTGACCAAAACATCCACCTTGCGCACTCCCATTTCCATCGCTTTTTTAGCCACTGAATCAGCAGCTAGCTGCGCCGCGTAAGGTGTCCCTTTCCTCGTTCCTTTTAACCCCACCGTTCCACCACTTGCCCAGCAAAGGACATTGCCCTCCTTATCGGTAATGGAAATAATCGTGTTATTGAAGGTAGCCTTGATATGGGCTACCGCATGAGAGACAACCCTTCTTTCCTTTCTCTTAGTTTTTTTCTTCGCCATAGCTTTCTACCTCCTTATTTCTTTGCCCCTATTCGGGCACGGGGTCCCTTCCGTGTTCTCGCATTGGTGCGAGTTCTCTGCCCTCTTACGGGCAGTCCAACCTTGTGCCTCAACCCTCTATAACAGCCTATCTCTATCAATCGGCGAATATTCGCTGCCACCTCTCTGCGCAAATCCCCTTCTACCTTATACTTGCTCTCAATTATATTATTAAGCTTGGCTACCTCCTCATCTAGGAGGTCCTTGACCTTTACATTGGGGTCAATACCTGCCTCCTCTAAAATCTTCTTGCTCAATGTCCTACCTATACCGTAAATGTAGGTCAGGGCAATCCATATATTCTTGTTCTTGGGCAAATCAACTCCCGCTATTCTCGCCAAATTTCATCACCTTCCTTGTCTTTGCTTATGCTTAGGGTTGGAGCAGATTACCATTACTCTGCCCCTTCTCCTGATAATTTTACACTTATCACATATCCTCTTCACAGAGGGACGCACTTTCATTTGAAAAATTCACCTCTCTTATATACTTACTTATAACGATAAAGTATTCTGCCCTGCGTTAGGTCATAAGGGGAAACCTCTACCTTAACCTTATCGCCGGGCAGAATCTTTATGTAATGAAGGCGCATCTTGCCGGATGCGTGTGCCGTGATAATCAGGTTATTATCAAGTTTAACACGAAAAGCCGCATTCGGCAAGGCCTCAATCACTACGCCCTCCATCTCTATCGTTTCCTTTTTCACTTTCTACCTCCTCGTTAAAATCAAGCTTCCATCGCCCATAATTGCAATAGTATGCTCAAAATGGGCGGATAAACTGCCATCCATCGTCTTGACAGTCCAACCATCCTTCGCTGTATATACCCTACTATCCCCCATATTAACCATCGGCTCAATCGCCAGGGTCATCCCCTCCCTTAAAATTATCCCGTTATTCTTTTTCCCGTAATTTGGGACCGGCGGGTCCTCCCAGAGAGACTTACCTATACCATGACCAGTTAACGCCTTCACAACGGAAAACCCCCTCGCCTCCACATAGCTTTGTATCGCATATCCAATGTCCCCAAGCCTTGCTCCCTTCCTCGCCGCCTTTATCCCTTCCTCTAATGCCTCCTTGGTCGTCCTTATCAGTTCCAATACCCTAGCGTCTACTTCGCCATCCCCAACGATAATCGTTCTGGCTCCATCTGCGTGATACCCTGCAAACTCCACTCCCACATCTATCTTTAAAAGGTCCCCCTTTCGCAAAATCTTCCTCTTGGAAGGAATCCCATGGACGACCTCGTCGTTAATAGAAGCACAAATTGATGCGGGATAGCCATTGAACCCTTTGAACGAGGGTCTTGCCCCCTTTGAGAGAATGAGCTTCTCAGCGAGAGCGTCCAAATCAGCTGTGGAAACACCTGGCTTGGCGTGCTCCTCCAAAGTATCCAAAACCTCCGCCAATATCGCACCCGCCTTCCCCATTTTTTCTATCTCTTCTTTGCTTTTAATTGTTATCATCTTTTAGTATCCGCACTATCTCCTCCACGGATTGCTCAAGGGGAACCTCGCAATTTACATTAACAAGCAACCCCTTATCCTTATAATACCTTATGAGTGGCTCAGTCTGCTCGTGGTAAACAGCCAAACGGTGCTTTATCGCCTCAGGCGTATCATCCTCCCTTTGATATAATTCCCCACCGCAATAATCACATATCCCTTCCTTTTTTGGTGGCATATTAATAATGTGGAAAATCGCCCCACAATTGCGACATATTCTTCTTCCAGAAAGCCTCCTTATTATCTCCTCCTCTCCAACAACTAAGTTTATGACTTTTTTCAATGGCAAAGAAAGCTCCTTGACGATTTCATCCAAAGCGATTGCCTGAGGCACGGTGCGAGGATATCCATCAAGTATGAATCCTTTCTTACAATCATCCTGGGACAACCTCTTTTTCACTATCTTGTTAACGATTTCATCGGGAACCAATTCTCCCCTCTCCACATACCTCTTGACCTCCTTGCCAAGCTCACTGTTATTCTTCATTTCCTCCCGGAATATATCCCCGGTTGATATATGGGGTATTCCCAAAATGGATGAAAGCTGTTTTGCGTGGGTTCCTTTTCCTGCTCCAGGAGCTCCTAAAAGAATCACCAATTCCTATTCCTCCTCTCCCCTTATTTTATGAAACCCTCGTAGCGACGCATAGCGATTTGTGCTTCCAGCTGTTGCACCGTCTCAACCGCAACTCCCACAAGGATTAGAATAGAGGTTCCTCCAACGATGGTGAACACACGAGGTGGAACACCCGTTATATTGGAATAATAATATTGCAACAAGGCTATCGCTGCGAGAAACAAGGCTCCCACAAAAGTTACCCTTGAGAGAACCCTATCTATGTATTCCTTTGTGGGTAGCCCGGGGCGAACACCTGGTATAAACCCACCCGCCTTTTTTAGATTGTCCGCTATATCCGAGGGATTGAAGACGACAGCGGTATAGAAATAAGTAAAGACCATTACCAAAACCGCATAAACTATGGAGGCCGCAACATTCATCCCCGGAGTGAAGTAATATTGTAGCTTGTATATTAAAGAATTGGGTTGAGCAGAGCGGGAGAAGAAATTCAAGATAGTGGAGGGAAAAGTGACGATGGCAATGGCGAAGATAATCGGGATAACTCCAGCGTTATTGAGGCGTAAGGGCAAGAAGGTTTGTGCTCCTGCATATGCCCTCGTTCCCACCACTTTCCGAGCATACTGCACAGGTATTTTCCTTTGGGCATTCTGCACCGCAACAACAGCCGCAACTACGCCGAGGAAAAGAATCACCAAAAGGAGGACATTGAAGAAAGTAATGGTTCCGGCTCGGAGAGCTTCATAAGTGTTTGCGATATCATAGGGCATTCTGACCATAATATTGCAAAGAATGATGAGAGAAACCCCATTGCCTATTCCCTTCTCCGTGATAAGTTCGCCCATCCAAAGCAGAAAACAGGTTGCTGCGGTAAGGACTATTATAGCACGGAAATAATCAAAAGTGGAAAAGCGAAGTATATCCCTCACCCCACCTAAAGCTATACACATCCCTGTTGCCTGCATAAAGGAAAGTAGGACAGTTAGATACCTCGTATATTGTCCAATCTTCTTCCTTCCCTCTTCACCACCTTCCTTGGCTAACTCCTCTAAACTGGGAATCGCCATAGTGAGCAACTGCATTATAATTGAAGCGTTAATGTAAGGATAAATCCCCATAGCGAATATGGTGAATCTCCTCATCGCCCCACCTGAAAACAGGTCAACAAGGGAGAGTAGACCGCCACCTTGAGCAAATAACTGCTCCAAAGCTTGCCTGTTCACACCCGGAATGGGTATATGAAGCCCAGCAACATAAAGGGCAAACATCCCCAAGACAAAGAATATCCTCTTCCTTAAATCGGGATAGCGCATTGCGGAGACGAATGTCTGCAGCATCAACCTATCACCTCCGCTCTTCCTCCCGCCTTTTCTATCTTTTCCCGAGCCGATGAACTGAAGGCGTTCGCCTTAACTATAAGAGGAACATTTATCTCCCCTTCCCCTAATATCTTTACCGGAATATCCTTCTCTTTTATAAGCCCTCTCTCATAGAGAAGCTCTGGCGTGACCTCCTGCACATTTCCGAGACGCTTTAAGTCCTTTAGATTCACTATCTGCCACTCTTTCTTGAAAGGATTTTTAAACCCCTTCTGCTTCGGCAAGCGAAGATGCAATGGGGTCTGTCCCCCCTCCATATGGAGGCTCACATTTTCCCGTGCTTTTTGCCCCTTAGTGCCCCTTCCTGCCGTCTTTCCGTGCCCCGAGCCTATTCCTCGTCCCACTCTCTTTTTCCTCTTGCGGGGATATTCAACCTTTATCTCGTGTATCTGCATTTTAAACTTCCTCCTCAATCTCCACTATTTTCACTTCCAGAAGGTCCTTCACCTTCTCTATCATCCCCTCCACTTGAGGGTTGAGCGGCTTCAGGACCTGCTGGTTCACTCTCTTCAAGCCCAGAGCTTGGAGGGTTCTCTTCTTCCAAAACTTGTGTCCGATAGGGCTCTTCTTCAACCGCAGCTGGAATAGTTTCCTCAACTTCTTTCACCTCCAATTTAGCTAACCAAGGTAGCAATTGATGGGGCTGTTTTCCTCTCTTTTTTGCAACCTCCTCGGGGGTCTGCAGAGAGCTTAATGCCTTAAGGGTTGCCCAAACGACATTTACCGGGTTAGTGGAGCCTATGCATTTCGTCAGTATATCTTTTATTCCCGCTAACTCCACTACCGCCCGCACCGCGCGCCCTGCAACGGTTCCCGTTCCCGGGGAAGCAGGCTTTAAAAGAACCTTCGTCGCCCCTATCTCTCCAATCACCGTGTGGGGTATAGTGCTACCGATAAGGGGGACTTCTATCATATTCTTCTTCGCTTGATTAACCGCCTTACGAAGGGCATCGGGAAGCTCATGTGCTTTCCCAACGCTTGCTCCTACATGCCCCTGCTTATCACCCACAACCGCGAGGACGAATATCCTCTGCCTTCTTCCTCCCTTTTGGGTGCGGGAAACCCTCTTAAAGAGAACTATCCTTTCCTCCAAGTGTATATCTTCCGTAGGGACAAACTTCCTCTTAGTTGCAATCCTCATAGTTTCAAACCTCCTTCCCTTGCTCCCTCCGCCACAGCTCGCACCCTTCCGTGATACTTATATCCACCTCTATCAAAGGCAGCTTTTTCTATGCCCAGTTCCAACGCCCTCTTTGCAAGGAGGCGTCCCACCTCCTTCGCAATTTCCGTTTTCGTTTTCCCCTGCGCAATTTTCTTTATCTCGGGGTCAAGGGATGAGGCTGAACAATAAGTATGCCCGCTCTCGTCGTTAATCAATTGAGCATAAATATGCTTTAGGGAACGAAAGACACATAGCCTCGGTCTTTCGCTTGTTCCAAAAATCTTCTTCCTTACCCGCAGATGTCTGCGTTTTCTCGCTTCAACCTTGCTTAGCATTTATTTTATTTTGCACCTCCTACTTTCGCTGCTTTGCCAGGCTTGAGATGGATTACCTCGCCTTTATACCTGATGCCTTTTCCGTGATAGGCATCAGGAGGTCTTATTGCCCTGATCTCAGCCGCTTGCTGTCCTACCAATTGTTTATCAATGCCTTTAACTATAATCAAGGTCTGTCTTGTATCGGGGTCTTGTGCGACCTCAAATGTTATGCCGGGTTTAGGCTCCACAATCACAGGATGAGAGAAACCTATATTCAGAACGAGGTTTTCCCCCTGTTTGGTCGCACGATAACCTATCCCCACTATTTGGAGGGTTTTCTCAAAACCTTTCGTTACACCTTCAATCAGATTAGCGATGAGGGTGCGGAACAATCCGTGAAGTGAGCGACCCTCCTTTCTATCATCCTTTCTCTTCACGAATATCTTTCCATCCGTCAATTCCACCTCTATCAGCGGATGAAGCTGCAGGCTGTTTTTCCCAAGGGGACCTTCCGCCACTATTCTGTTTTCCTCCAAGTGGACCTTAACATTTTCCGGTATAACAATGGGCTTCCTTCCTATATGGGACATTTACAATCACCTCACCATATGTAGCACAAGACCTCTCCGCCAACGCCGAGACGCCTTGCTTCCTTATCAGTGAGAATACCTTTTGAAGTTGAGAGAATAGCTATTCCCAAGCCATCCAATACCCTGGGTATTTTGTCCTTGGGTACATAAATACGACTTCCCGGCTTGCTTACCCTTTTCAACCCGCTGATAGCTGGCTCGCCTTCCGGCGTATACTTGAGGAATATCCTGATGATTCCCTGCTTGCCATCGTCAATGTATTGAAAATCGTGGATGTATCCCTCTTTCCTCAGTATTCTTGCTATTTCCATCTTTATTTTTGAGGCGGGAATGGAGACTTCCTCCTTTTCCGCCATTAAGGCGTTCCTGATGCGAGTAAGCATATCGGCAATCGGGTCTGTGAGAACCATCGCTACCTCCTTTACCAACTTGATTTCACCACGCCTGGTATCTGTCCTTGGTAGACAAGCTCCCTGAAGCAAATCCTGCATAGACCAAATTGCCGAATAAAACCTCTCGGTCTTCCACAGCGGAAGCAACGGTTTCTTTTCCTCGTCTTGAACTTAGGCGGAAGCTTGCTCCTTTCAATCTTGACTTTTCGCGCCATATCTCATCCTTCCTCCTTACGAGAACTCTCTACTATCTGCTGTGCTATATGAGGAGGCACCTCCTCGTAATGGGAAAAAGACATAGTGAAACTTCCTCTCCCTCCGGTAATGGAGCGCAGGTCAATGGCATATTTAAGCATCTCAGCCAAAGGCACCTGAGCGATTATGCGGTCTATTAAAGGAGAATCGGATTCTATACCGATAATCCTTCCCCTCTTACTATTCAACCCACCTATCACATCACCAGTGAACATCTTCGGCACCGTAACAACGACATTCATTATCGGCTCCAACAGAACGGGGTCAGCTTGCTGAACAGCGTTTTTGAATGCTATCGCGGCGGCGATTTGAAAAGCCATATCAGAGGAATCAACCTCGTGATATTTGCCATCATAAAGCGTGACCCTTACATCAACAACAGGATAACCCGCCAAGACACCCTCGGAAAGAGCCTTTTGCACCCCCTTCTCCACAGAGGGAATGTATTGGCGCGGGATAGCACCGCCAACGATTTTATTCACGAATTCAAAGCCACTTCCCCTCTCCATCGGCTCAACTGTGAGGTAAACGACGCCATATTGACCATGCCCACCCGTCTGGCGTATATACTTTCCCTCGGAGCTTGCCGACCGCCTAATCGTCTCCCTATAAGGAACCTTCGGAGTTGATAGCTCTACATCAACTCCGAACTTTCTCTTTAGGCGTTCCATCGTAACTTCAAGGTGCAAATCACCCATCCCCGCCATCACTGTCTGCTTAATCTCGTTGTCTCGCCACCAACGGAAAGAAGGGTCTTCCTCAGTCAATCTATTGAGTCCCATCGTTAATTTCTCCTCATCCTCCCGGCTCTTCGGGGCTATTGCGAGTTGATAAACTGGCTCAGGGTATTTTATAGGAGGAAGCTGAACGAGCCTGGAGGGATGGCAAAGAGTATCGCCAGTTGAAGTCTCCGTAAGTTTGGGAACAGCGCAGATATCACCTGCATGAACCCTTCCAACAGGCTGTTGCTGCTTGCCCACCAATAAATACAATTGCCCGATTTTTTGTTGAACATTTTTATTAACATTTACGAGCGTGCTATCCGTAGCAAGAATCCCAGAGAAAACCCTTATATAGGAAAGCTTTCCCACATATGGGTCAGCAACGGTCTTGAAAACGAAAGCGCATACAGGTTCCTCGTCCTTTAATTTAACTTCTACTTCCTCACCATCACCCGGCGCCATCCCTTTAATGCTTCCCCTTTCAATTGGGCTCGGCAAATACTTCACAATGGCATCCAACAGCTCCTCCAAGCCCTCATCAGATAAAGCCGAAACAGCAAGCACGGGGAAGAGCTTTCTTTCCTTCACTCCCTCTACCAAGGCATCCTCGATCTCTTTATCCTCTATCGGTTCCTCATTTATATATTTTTCAAGTAAAACATCGTTCACATCAGCAACCGCTTCTATAAGCGTATCCCTGAAATCCTCAAGGAGGCGTTCCGCTACTTTCCCAATTGGCACGATTCCCTTTCCAAAGGATTCTTCCAACTGATTGATAACCTTTTGAAAGTCGGCATTTTCCCTCTCTATCTTGTTAACAGCGAACAAAACGGGAAGCGAATGCTCCTGGGCAAGACGCCACATATTCTCAGTGCCTATTTCAACTCCTGAGGCAGCACAAACGACCAATACCACCGCATCCGCTGCCCTGAGAGCACCCATAACTTCTCCCTGAAAATCCGCATATCCGGGCGTGTCTATGATGTTCACCTTCGTCCCTTTCCAATCCAAATAGGCGATGGAAAGGCTTATGGAGGTCTTCCTCTGAATCTCCTCCGGCTCATAATCCATAACAGTGTTTCCCTCTTCCACCTTTCCAATTCGTGTTATCATCTTAGCCTTATAAAGCAGGGCTTCAACAAGGGAGGTCTTCCCCGCCCCAGAGTGAGAGAGGAAAACGATATTTCTTATGTTCTCAGAAGCGTATTCCTTCATACCCTACTGCCCTCCTCTCTGAAGGGACATCCGAGTAAGCGTAGCAGGGTCCTTCCCTCAACATCGCTCTTTGCGGTGGTAACGATTGTTATATTCATTCCTCTAATCTTTTCCACCTTGTCGAGGTCAATTTCGGGGAAAATCGTCTGCTCATCCAATCCCAAGCTGAAGTTGCCGTGTCCATCCATCTTCTGGGCGAGACCTTTAAAATCCCTCACCCTGGGTAGGACAATGGCGAATAGTTTCTGGAGGAAATGCCACATCCTATCGCCCCGCAGAGTTGCCTTGCAACCAATCAACATTCCCTTCCTAAGCTTAAAGCTTGATATGGATTTTCTCGCACGACAGACCATAGGCATTTGACCGGTTATCAAAGCGAGTTCCTTCTTAGCTGTCTCTAACTCCTTAGGGTCCTGCACCGCCTCACCAACACCCATATTAACAACCACCTTCTCCAAGCGAGGGACCTCCATAATGTTCTTATAGCGGAAAATCCGCATCATTTCCGGAACGACTTCCTTTATGTATTTTTCCTTAAGAGGGGGCATCTCAGACTTCATCAATGAGTTCACCACACTTCCTACAAGCTCTTGCTTTCTGGTCCCTAACGAAAACAAAGCGCGGTCTCGTTCTCTTGTTGCAATGGGGGCAAACAAGCATAACATTAGAGATAGCTATAGGCGCTGGTTTCTCCATAATCCCACCCTGAGGCATCTTTTGGGAAGGACGCATATGCCTCTTAACCAACTTTACCCCCTCTACTACAACCCTTCCCCTCTCCGGGATGACCTTTATTATTGTCCCCCTTTTGCCCTTCTCAACACCTCTTATTACTTCCACTGTGTCGCCTTTCTTCAATTTATAACGAGGTATCTTCACTTTCTCTTTCATCATACTACCTCCGGAGCAAGAGAGATTATCCTTGTGAATCCCTTATCGCGCAGTTCTCTCGCCACTGGACCAAAAACCCTACTGCCCCTGGGAGCTCCCTGCTGGTCAAGTATGACGACTGCGTTATCGTCAAACTTGACCCATGTGCCATCGGGGCGCCTTATCGGGGCACGGGTGCGCACTATCACCGCCCTAACGACGGTGCCCTTCTCTATGGGCGAGTTGGGAATAGCGTCCTTGACTGTGGCAACGATTATATCCCCAACTCTCCCGTATTTAGCGTTGCCCTTAAGCACCCTGATGCATTGAACCACTTTTGCACCAGTGTTATCAGCTACGGTAAGGCGAGTATAAGGCTTTATCATTGCTCTTCTCTCCTTTTAATAATTCTAACCAATCTCCAGCGTTTCGTCTTGGAAAGGGGTCTAGTCTCCATAATTTCCACAATATCCCCCTCTTTAGCCTCGTTGAATTCATCGTGTGCTTTTAGCTTTGTCGTTTTCTTCAAGACCTTAGGATACAAGGGATGACGAACAAGTCTCGTGACAGCGACAACAATGGTTTTGTCCATCTTGTCGCTGACCACTTCTCCTCTGAATACCTTCCTTTTACCTCTCGTTTTCCCCATAGCTACATTCATAGCTTTATCCCCCTTTCTCTCAAAATAGTCAATATGCGAGCTATTTCTTTGCGCACCATCCGCATTCTCTTGGGATTGGCGAGCTGTTTCGTCTCCCTTTGGATGCGCAGATTGAAAAGCTCCTGCTTCATCTCCGTATAAAGCTGTAAAAGCTCCTCGTTAGTTTTCTCCCGTAGTTCAGCTGCCTTCACTTTCCATCACCTTCCGCCTCGTTTTCCTTTTCCACAATCTTGACTTTAAAGGGTAGTTTGTAAGAAGCAAGGCGCAGTGCCTCCATAGCTACATCCCTGTCAACACCACCAACCTCCAAAATTATTCGTCCCCTCTTCACCGCTGCCACCCATTCGTCTGGGGAACCCTTACCTCCTCCCATTCTCGTCTCTGCTGGCTTCTTTGTTACAACACGGTCAGGGAAAACTCGCAAATACACCTTGCCTCCTTTTTGAAGATAACGAGTAATCGCTACCCTTGCCGCCTCAAGCGCACGTGCGGAAAGCCAACCGGTCTCAAGGGAACGAAGCCCAAACTCTCCAAAAGCGAGAGTGGTGCCTTTCGTTGCTTTACCTTTTAGCCAACCCAAGTGAGGTTTTCTATATTTCGTCCGCTTCGGCTGCAGGGGCATACTCTATCTCCTCTCTTTCCTCGGGAAGTTCCTTTTGTCTATATATCCAAACTTGCACACCGATAGTTCCATATTTGGTAAGCGCAACCGCATATCCATAATCAATATCAGCATCAAAGGTAGAAAGGGGCAATTTGCCCTCCATAACCGCCTCGTCCCTGGCTAATTCCGCTCCCGCTAACCTACCAGAACATTCTATTTTTATTCCACCTGCACCCGCCCGCATCGCTCTTAACGCCGCTTGCCGCATTGCCCTCTTATAGGCAACACGCTTCTCTATCTGGCTTGCCACATTCTCAGCCACAATCTGGGCATCAAGCTCAGGATATCTAATCTCCTCAACATTTATTTTTACCTCTTTACCCGTCATCTGGGAGATAGCACGCACGAATTCCTCAATCGTTCTTCCCTGCCTACCTATCACGATGCCGGGACGAGCGGTGTGAATCGTTATACTTATCGTGTCAGATGCACGCTCAATTATTATCCTACTGACCCCCGCATTCTTTAAATTCTTTTTCAAGAAATCCCTTATCTTTATATCCTCCTGCAAGAGCTCCGTATACTTTTTCCCAGTTGCAAACCAGCGGGAATCAGGTTGCCTATTTATGCCTAATCTCAAAGCAATCGGGCTTACTTTCTGTCCCATTATCTTATACCTCCTCCACTATAACGGTGATATGGCTCGTTGGCTTCCTGATTCTATAGGCTCTTCCCATCGCGCGAGGCCTAAATCGCTTGAGCGCAGGACCCATATCCACTATCACATTCTTAACGATTAGCCTATCAGGGTCCATATTGTGATTATTTGTGGCATTTGCGACAGCGGACTTCAACACATTCTTTATTATTGCTGCTGCCTTCGTGGAAATCAAATCAAGCATAGCCTGTGCCTCTTTCACGCTTTTCCCCTTCAAGGCGAGTGCAACCCTTCTTGCCTTAAGAGGGGAAATGCGCACATATCGTGCTATGGCTCTCGCTTCCATCCCTAATTCCTTCATTCTTTCCTCCCCCTTCTTTCTTCTTTCTCTTTGGTCTCTCCGTGCCCTCTAAATGTGCGTGTTGGAACGAACTCACCCAATTTATGCCCTACCATCCTCTCCGTTATGTAAATAGGTATGTGCCGCTTACCGTTATACACCGCTATAGTTCTTCCCACCATCGCGGGTATGATGTGGGAACGACGAGACCAAGTCTTTATTATCGTTTCCTTATCGTATTTCTGCAGCTTCTCAAGGAGATGAGCATCAACGAAATATCCTTTCTTTTTGCTCCTTCCCACGGCTTATTTCCTCCTTTGTAGAATGAATTTATCGGTCACTTTTCTCCTCCTAGTTTTAACACCCCTGGCGGGCTTGCCCCAAGGGGTCTTGGGGTGAGGCAAACCGATGGGAGCTTTGCCCTCACCACCGCCGTGAGGATGGTCCCTCGGGGTCATTGCAGACCCTCTAACATGAGGGCGTCTGCCCAAGTATCTGCTCCTGCCAGCCTTTCCTAACCTTATGTTCTCGTGGTCAATGTTGCCCACTATTCCTATCGTTGCCTTACAATCCAGGTGAATCAATCTTATCTCCCCTGAAGGCAGCTTAACTTGCGCATAATCTCCTTCCTTCGCCATTAACTGGGCACTTGTCCCCGCAGCTCGCACGAGTTTCGCTCCACCACCAGGCACCAATTCAATCGCATGGATAAAAGTTCCCAAGGCTATATTTCTTAAAGGAAGAGCATTCCCAACCTTCTGAGGGGCATTTGGACCAGACATAACCACATCTCCAACCTTCAGACCATCGGGAGCCAAAATGTATCGCTTCTCACCATCCGCATATTGCAGTAATGCGATATAGGCGGTGCGATTGGGGTCATATTCAATAGCTATCACCTTTGCGGGGATGCCATCCTTATCCCGCTTAAAATCAATTATCCTATATAGACGCTTGCTTCCGCCACCCCTGAATCTAACAGTGATAACGCCCTGATTGTTCCTTCCACCTGTTTTTTTCAAGGGAACAACCAAGGATTTTTCCGGCTCCTTTTTGGTTATCTCCTCAAATGTGGGGAAACTTGCGTTTCTTCTTCCTGGTGATGTTGGTTTAACTTCTTTTACAGGCATATTCTAACCGCCTCCTTATCACAATCCTTCAAATATATCTATTTTCCCTTCTTTAACCGTTATTATTGCCTTCTTCCATTCCTTCGTTCTTCCCGTCGTCCTTTTTCCCCAAAACATCGTCCTCGGCTTGCTTTTCATATTGATAGTGTGCACCTTCTCCACCCTCACCCTGAAAAGCCTCTCAACAGCGCTTTTTATCTCTTGTTTATTTGCATCCTTAGCTACTTCAAAGCTATATTTGCCTTCCCTTGCCAAACGCAGGGATTTCTCCGTTATCAGAGGTCTGATGATTATATCCCTTGGGTCTCTCATTCCTCCTCTTCCTCCTCCTTCAACCTCTCCTCTATGACTTTTACAGCCTCCTTAGTCATCAACAAATTCTCAACGGAGAGAACATCGTAAGTATTTAAATCCTTTGCCTCTACAACTCCCGCCACATAAGGGATGTTTCTCGCAGAGAGGATTATCAAAGGGTTGATTTTTTCCGTAACGATTAAAGTTCTTTTCCCTTCCAGTCCTAAAGAGCGAAGGACAGCTTCCATCTTCTTCGTTTTTGGTTCGTCTATATTAAGCTCATCCACAACTTTTATCTCGCCATCAGCCAATTTAGCCGATAGAGCGGAGCGAAGCGCGGAACGCCTTTCTTTCTTGGAGAGATAGAAGGAATAATCCCTTGGGTGAGGACCGAAAACCGTCCCTCCACCTACCCATTGAGGAGCCCTTATAGAACCCTGGCGTGCCCTGCCCGTGCCTTTTTGTCTCCAGGGCTTCCTTCCTCCTCCTCTTACCTCACCCCTCGTTTTCGTGGAATGCGTCCCTTGCCGTTGATTAGCAAGGTAAGATAGAACCGCTTGATGCATAAGAGTGTGGTTAGGCTCAACGCCGAAGACCTCTTCCCTTAATTGCATCTCACCTACGACTTCACCGCTTTGATTTAAAAGTGCAATCGTTGGCATCTTCATCTTTCCCTCCCTGCTTCAGCAAGCTGTAGCGACTTTATTGCCTGACGAATGAAAAGCAAACTTCCTTTCCTTCCGGGCACTCCACCTTTGACAAGGAGAAGGTTTTTCTCCGGGTCAACACCAACAACCTCAAGATTCTGTACCGTTACTCTCTCCGCCCCCATATGCCCTGGCATCTTCTTGCCCTTTATTATCCTCTGCGGTTGCTGGGGTCCCGCAGAAGCTGGTCTCCTATGAGACATAGAACCATGGGTAGCAGGACCTCCGCTAAAGCCCCACCTTTTCATCACTCCAGCAAATCCTTTCCCCTTTGATATACCTATAACATCCACTTTCTCCCCGGGAGAGAATATATCCACCTTCAATTCGCTTCCTACATTAAATTCCTCGAATTTACCCCTTACCTCCTTGAGGAATCTCATCGGAGGAACATTAGCTTTCTCAAAATGACCCAGCAATGGCTTGTTTAATTTTTCCTTCTTCACTTCCTCAAAACCTATCTGGATAGCATCATAGCCGTCCTTTTCGAGCGTCTTCTTTTGGACAACAACACATGGACCAGCCTGAATTACGGTTACGGGGATAAGCTCGCCGTTCTCAGTGAAATATGACATCATCCCTATCTTTTTTCCTAATATCGCCTTCATCTCTATCACCTACAATGAAATCTCAATGTCAACACCGCTCGGCAGCTCTAGCTGCATCAATGCGTCAACTATCTTCGGCGATGGTTCTATTATGTCTATCAACCTCTTATGAATCCTCATCTCAAAGTGTTCCATTGAGGTCTTATCAATGAAAGGAGAGCGAATCACACACCACCTCTTTATCTTCGTTGGCAATGGTATCGGACCCGCCACCTTCGCACCGCTATCCCTTGCCGTTTCCACTATCTTCCTTGACGATTCATCAACCAAGCGGTGGTCGTATCCTTTAAGCTTTATCCTTATTCTATCTCCCGGCATTTTAATCAAACACCTCTGTTACTACCCCAGCGCCTATCGTCTTACCACCTTCCCTTATCGCAAAACGAAGCCCCGGCTCCAAAGCAACGGGCTTCTGCAATACCACCCTCATATTCACATTATCCCCAGGCATCACCATCTCTACCCCCTCAGGTAGGGTTATCGTCCCCGTTACATCCGTCGTCCTAAAGTAGAACTGCGGCTTGTAGCCAGTGAAGAAGGGCTTATGCCTTCCACCTTCCTCCTTAGTCAATACATAAACCTCAGCAGCAAATTCCTTGTGCGGCTTTATCGTCCCAGGCGCAGCTATCACCATCCCCCTCTCCACCTCATCCTTCTCCACCCCTCGCAGAAGAACTCCTACATTATCACCCGCTATCGCCTCGTCAAGCGTCTTCCTGAACATCTCCAAACTCGTCGCTACCGTCCTTATCGGCCTGTCCCGCAAGCCCACTATCTCTACCTCATCACCAGGTCTTATCCTACCCCTCTCTACCCTACCCGTAGCCACCGTCCCCCTACCTGTTATGCTGAATACATCCTCAACCGCAAGAAGGAAGGGCTTGTCTACATCTCGCATAGGAAGCGGTATGTACTCATCAAGGGCATCAACAAGCTCCCATATCTTACCACACCATTGACACTCTCGCTTCCCACAACCACATTCCAAAACCTTCGTCGCCGAACCAGTTATCACCGGAACCTCATCCCCAGGAAATTCATAGCGAGTGAGAAGCTCCCTTACCTCAAGCTCAACAAGCTCCAAAAGCTCGGGGTCATCAACAAGGTCAACCTTGTTCAAGAAAACGATTATGTAAGGGACGCCTACCTGCCTCGCCAAAAGGATATGCTCCCTCGTCTGAGGCATCGCTCCATCAGCAGCCGATACGACAAGTATTGCGCCATCCATCTGGGCAGCACCTGTTATCATATTCTTGATGTAGTCAGCGTGCCCAGGACAATCTATGTGGGCATAGTGGCGCTTCGGCGTCTCGTATTCAGCATGAAATATATTGATTGTCAGACCCCTCGCCTTCTCCTCAGGGGCAGCGTCTATCTCCTCGTAACGGAGAAATTTCGCCAACCCCGCCTTGGAAAGGACAAGGGTTATCGCTGAGGTCAGCGTCGTCTTTCCGTGGTCCACATGCCCGATTGTTCCTACATTAACATGTGGCTTCGTTCTCTCAAATTTCGCTCTTGCCATC
>JBMFMH010000016.1:0-15781 GCA_049970775.1 bacterium
GGTGAACTTCTTTGAAAATGAGGGCACGATTCCTTTAAGCCATTGAGGTATCTTCTTCACCTGCCTTTTGAAAAAACAATTTCCACTTGGGAGGATTGTCCCGGTGGGACCTGCAATGTCTTTTTAAAATCGGGGCACCACGCCAATCCTTTTGCTTTTTGGATTACGATTTTCTTTAACTTATCCGTTGGGTTATGGACCTCCAACCTTATGCCTTTATCGTTTATTTCTTTCATTTGTAGGACAACCTCGGGGTCATTGCAAACTACCAAATGTCCCAGATAGAATGTCCCGTCATCGGGTTGTTCTTGACTCAGTTGAAAGTAACACTTTCCTTCTCTTACGCCTATCACTCGGGGGCTTCTTTCCCCTTTCTTCCAAATCACTGTATCCCAGTTATCGTTGAGACCTTCAACTATTATAGGCAAACCAGCTGGTATCCCATTATCAGTGAAGTCAAAGACGACGCCATTTTTCTCCGCTTTTAAGCGTAAGGGGAAAAGCCCAAATTTCCTATCACCTTGTTTCAATCGTAAAATATATTTCCCTTTTCCTCCCATCAGTCCGTAAGCCTCTCCGAACTCTCTTGCTGATTCCACTGCATCTTTATCTATCGGTAGCCTTAAAACGAGGAGACTTTCTCTTAGAGAAATGTTGGCTGGTAATCTTCCCTCCATCTTCCAGCCGAGGCGACCATCTCTGTAGATTAAATCCTTACCAAGAGGGAAAATCGCAACCCCACCAGCAACTCCCGGCAAAAAGACGAGAGCGCCTCCCCTTTTAACGGTTAATTCACCGATATTTTTTATATCACCGCTTTTCTCAACCTCTCCTCTCTCGTCAAGCAAAGCCCAGCGATTATATCCACCGGAGAAGCTGATGTTTAACCAACCGAGATTGGGGGAAACTCCTTGCTTAAAAGTGATTTCTTGTTTTGTTTTAAGGGAGCTATCAAATATCAAGCTATCATACCCATAGATTCGTGGGGTGAAATGATAAATCCTAACATAGCCATTGCATAATCTCATAGGAGCAGGCCAACTTCCCCAGAGCAGGCGTGTGTAATAAATCATATCTTGAATTGCTAAATATGGGTTGGCGAAATGGATATCTACTTGCGCTATTCCTCCTTCTTCTCCCTCCACAGTGGAGAGGAAGGGTGATGCCCCAATGTAAACATTGCTCATCCCCCAATCAAATCCCGGTGGGCTAAGCTCCTCCCAAGGAACTGCTATGCCAAGCCCGATTCCATCCCACCCTGTTACGGAGTTGAAGGGCGTTACTCCCCCACCGACTAATTTATTTGTTTTGGGGTCATAAAGCGATACACCCTCCATACTGTTCTGCATATCCGTGCACATAACAAGGTTATGGCGAACGCTGCTCGTCCATAGAGTAGGTGAAACAAGAACACCGCCCTTTACATCCTTCGCTACAAGGACGAAAAAGCGTTGTTGGTCGTGCCAACCATTGATGACCTTTCTAAATTCCTTTCCCTTCGGGAAAAAGCGCCGCCATAGATATTTTCCATCATAAATGCACACTTCTTTTAACTGGAAATTACTGGTTATGTAAATGTGGAGGGAAAAACGAGAGGATTTCTCATCGTTGCTATTTTCAATCCACCATTCCTTTAGCAACGGACCGGAGCTAATGAATGTCATTTGAGGATTCGCATACCAATGATGTTTAAAACTGGAGGGAATGTCATTTAAATTCTCAGCCCAAGCAAAAGTCTGCACCCCGTTTAAAGCTTGAGGGACTTCCTCAGGGCTAAATATCCTATGCACAGCTATGGGAACACTGTTATATTGGTTTCCCATTCTTTCTAAATACCACTGCAAGCTATCATCTATTAGACCGCCATTATCATAGGTGAAGACACTGAAAGCACCGTAGAATTTTTGAAACCAAGGTCTGCTTGCTGGGTGAGGGTTAAGATGAGGGGCTAAGATGGCTAAAGGACGCCAGTTTTCTCCAAAATAAAAGCCGGGCATATTGCTTATATAGCGTCTAGTTCGGTTTTCATTATCGCCAATCCATTCTGGGCGAGGGAAGAATTGGAGGTCAAAGGCTATATAGCGGGCGCCCAGGCTATCAACGAATTCTATCCCTGGAATGGCAAGGAATCCGTTTTTGCTTTCCCTTTCACAATCCTTTACCAACGCTTGCCATTTACCCTCATCCATTTGTTGGAAATCCTCCGTGAATACGATGAATTGATATCCCGCTCTTCTTGCGGATTCGCAGAATTGGGCAACTGAGCCGTATCCATCGCTATAGTATGTATGGGCGCCTATGAGTCCCTTAAAGATATTTCTTTGCCAGCTGGGAGATTGAGGCGCAGGTTGAGTGGGAGCTTCAACAGGCACAGCAGGAGGGGCGGGAGAAGGCGTATAACCTCCAAATTTCCCTTCCTTGAGGGAGGGTTCTGCAAGCCAATGAAGGGCATTTTCCAATAGCTTTAATGCATCCCCGTTTTTATAAACGAAGCCGTAACCCCATAGACGATGATAGGGGACCTCTATCCAGAAAGTGGGGTGAGAAGAGAAAGCAACGATTCTTCCCTTGCCGAAGTTCCTGCAGGCGATAAAGGGGGGAGCAGAAGGGATGGTGGGGACTTTTTTCGCTTCAGGGTCATCGGGGAAACCAACAACGCTTTGGGATGTTTCGCTGCCTCTGACCAATATCGTCCAATTGGGGTCGGCTTCAATGGGGACTGTTGCCATATTATACATCCAACCTGTGGGATACCAAATTGTTTTCACGCCCTCAGTAATGGGGTGGGGAGAGATGTTTTCCGTTTTAGCGAATGCGAATTTCCTCCCATAATCTATCGCGAGGACGGCTTTGCTTGTTTCGGGAAGGGCACATTTGTCAGGGTCGTTTTCAATGATTGCCTGGGGCAGGTAGCGGATACCGAATCTTTTTATGTATTGATTTATATTATCAAATGCGTCGGGATTGCCAGCGTGATAGCCAAAGAGTAGCAAACCTCCACCATCCTGCACGAATTGTTCAAACATTCGCCATTTTTCCTCATGTTCTTTCGGGTCATCACCGTAAGCTCTTATCATAACTGGCCAGTTAATGACTACTATATTGAACTTTTTGAGCAGTTCCTCGTTTATATCGGCGTAATGGGCGACTTTTGTAACGAAATTTTCCTTCTCCAGCTGTTCCTTGAGGTGTTTATCTAAAATGAATTTTTCCTCTATCCACGGGGAATCACAAACTAAAATAGAAACTTTTGCCCAAGAAGCAATGGCAGGACGATCAGAGAAGGATATTATACTTAAGACAAAAGCTAAAAATCCGCAAATTCGCCCAATTTTGCTGGTTGCCATATCCACTATCTCCTTTTTGGAGCATATAAAATGATTACGCCGTAAGGCGGGAGCGAAAGATGAATAAGCGTCTCTTTCCCGCTTTTATATGCTTTCAGCAACCTCTTCTCTCCGCTTGAGACCTTGAAGATTTGTCCATTTTCCTTGACAGCTATAACCGTTCCCTTTGGTGAATTAGATTTATTCACTATGGCATAATAAGCTCCTTTGCTGTCCTTAAATTTCATCACCTTGATGTTGCTCCCCTTAATTACTTTCCCGTCAAAAGGAATGGAAGGAGCATATGGTAGTGAACGAAAAGCTGTGGCAAATTCCCGTAGAAAATCCTCAAAACCAACCCAAGATTCACCATAATCGTGCATAACTATAATTCTTGGATTTGTTAGAAAGGCATTTATCAATGTTTCTTTATACCAATCACTCGGACAACCAAACGGACACCACCAACCACACCAATGGTCGCTGTAGTAAGCGTGGGGATTGGATTCCGCAAGACAGAACATAAGGCACAATCCATAGTGCTCTTTGAGCTGTTGAAATGCCTTTAGGGTGACAGGGTCCTTAAATAAATCATAAGGCTTTGCATTCCACATACCTCCATAATATCTTTCCACCTGCCAGGCTCCATCATCCACACATACGAAAATGTTGGAGAAGGGTTTCATAATAGATGGGTCAACTTGCCCAACCTTCAAGGCATCCAGAGGCCAGTGAAAATCCTTTAATCCTTCCAAGTTCGTTTGAGACCATTGGTTGCTTTCGCCTCCTATTCTAAGTGCCCGAATCTCGGGGTGATATATCAAGTAAATATTGGGACCGTATCTTTTAAGAAGCGAATCCACCTGCTGGAAGAAGGAAAACTTCTTTCGTTGGAGGAATTTCTCCCACTTTTGCCTAAGAGGATAATCTTCCAAGAAATCCCTCAAGCGGAATGTTTTTTTACCATCCTGCACGCTGTAGAATTTATCTAAATTCTCCCCGCTTTCTCGTGAAAATTCCTCTAATGTTTCATCGTTTAGCCCGATTCTCCAGTATATTCCTCCCCAATCTTGGAAACCGAGGAAAGACTTGTATCGGGAGTATTTTTTCAAGTATTTCTCCAATGTTTCAACCCATTTTCTCAAAGGGGTTTTGTCGTCATAAGGGTCGCCCGAGGGAACTCCCTCCACGAATGGTTGGAGAGAAATCCTAAGCCCCACCCTTGATTTCTCCAATTCCGCAAGAACGGTCTTAACATTATCCTCCTGGGTTTGGTCGCAGCCCAAAGCCATCCGAGTATAACAGCCGAAATAATTTGTTCCCAAATGGTCGTGGAGAAGTCTCAAAGTTTTACCTACTTCATTGGGGGTGCCGAAGCCATGTAAGGAATATTCGCTGAAAAACCCTATATACCTTTGCTCGGACAAGGGCACCTTCCATGATGTCTTTACCGGTGGAAGGTTTTTAACCCTATAAACCCAAATGCGGGATACCGCTATTCCCTTTGATTTCACCCTTGGCAAAAGATTGGCGCAGTAATCTCTCATATGATAGAAGATTATTTGGGTTTCCTTAGGCTTGGCATCGTTTTGCTTTTTCTCCTCATCTACATTTCCCGGGAAGAAAAGGAAAGATTTCCGCTTAAAGGTGTTTGTGTAAGGTCCGTAGCCCGTGTCTATGAGCATAGGGCTCCAGGAACGAGCCTCCAATACAGCTATAACCCGCTCACAATCATCAGGATATTCTACTTCCAAAATGTATGGACTAAAAGAATAGGGAAGTTTTACCCAATAGGCAAAGAAAGCACCGGGTTCATCCGTGGTGCAACGGCAGGGTTTACCAAGTATGCTTTTGATTTCCGTTTTAAACCTTTCAATGGGGACTTTGCCTTGAGAAAGGATTTTTTGGTGAGCAATGGGGTCGCTGTATCCATCAACGAAACGATGGGTATCTTTAGCATTTCCGCAATCTATGTAATCCACCAGTTCCAAATCTCCCTCTTTAAAAACCTTCGTCAAATCCTCATAACCCCAGAAGAGGGCGCAATTCAAAAGAACGATTGTGATGAAAAAGAGGGATTTCTTCATAGCTCATCTCACCTTCTTAATTTGATATCATCTATTTTAAAAATGAAAGTATCTCCTTTCCTCCCTTTTAGCGAGAAGGAGGAGATACCTCGTCCTATTATTTTCCCATCAAGGGCGGAAATAACGATTTTTTTATCCTTCAGGAATATGCGTTTCTCTCCACTTTTGGCTAAATGGATTGCCAGCCAAGAACGGTTTACATACACGATATCCTCGTCATAATCGTAAATATGAACGCCGGCATAGCGGCAAATGTTTCGTAAAAGCTTTGCTGGCAGAACATTTGCCCCTACCCATATTGAACGCCAGTGAGGAAATTCTTTAACCACAAAGCCACATTTATTAAATCCGATTAGAGTTCCTAACCCTTTAGCCTTGGAATCGTTGGCGAAAAGAACAGGGGAACAAATCGGCTTTTCAGGATACCATTGGGGAGTAGCTAGTTCCCTCGCTCGGCAGCCAAAAGTAAACCCTATGGGCAATCCTTTTGTAATCGGATGGGAGGTATCAACCACCGATATCTCAAGAGGTGCATTCACAGCTTTGGCATCTATACTAATGCCTGTAAGGTTAGATATATTTTTCGTATCTACTTTTTTCTCATTAACCAATCCGCAAGCATAGAGGAATAAGAGAGTTCTGTTTTTGTTTTTGAGCTTATCTATCGCTTTGCGTTGTTGGGAGTCGAGCCAATATGCGTTGAGGAAAACGATAAGCTTATAGGGACGCTGGGCAACAGTTTCTAAATCGGAAAGCAAGTAGATATCAAATGGGGCACCCATACGAGCGAGTTCCGGTAGCTGGTAATAAATGAAACCGGGAAGATAGGAGTTCGGATGGAGGCAGAGAAGACTATGCCGGTCAACAACCACCGCTACCTCACTGAGAGAGGAACGGTCTGTTGCTAAGGATTGTTCCATCATCTTGTTCAGCTTCGTCAGCTCCTCAACCAATGCAGGTGCTTTTTCAAACATTTTTTCATCCCCTAAATTCCCGAAGAAATGCCATTCAAACATCCCTTTTGCTATAGCTGCTGCCGCGTCCCTACGCAGAACTTGTTGGGAATCCCAAAGGTTTTGTATACCATAGGAAAGAGAACCCTCGTGTAGAAATGAATAGGAATCCGCTTCATTAATGGCTATTTTCCCGTGAGCCTGGAGGGAATCAATTGGCAACCACCACATACTTGGTCCACCTAATTTCCTATCCCAATACATTAAAGGAGCAGCGATGTAATCAACATAGGGGGATTGGATGACCTTTTCCGGCATAGCGTGCCCCACCTGTTGTGCTTGTTTGCCTATCATATCGCCATATCCACCTAGATAACCGAAAAGAACTCCCACCAATAGCTTATTATTGCTTTCTCTTTTAACCAGTTCTGCAAGGGAGATTATATCATCCGCTACCTTTGTAGCGATGAATTCATTGTAATCTATGAACATCCTGTGTTCGGCAGGACTGAAGAAATCGCCCAGCTCAGGTTGTGCATAGCGGATGGCTTTTCCGGGAACCTCTATATCGCTAAAATCCTTATATTTTTCCTCCTTTAACCCCCATTCACGCTTGAGATTTTCCAAGGCTCCATAGCGTTCCTTAAGGAACTTCTGCCAAGCTACTTTAGCGCTTTCGCTGAAATCAACACCACAATCAGCTCCCGCTCCAGCCCAAGCCCACTCCGCCGTTAGTCCACCAGCAAGGGTGAAGCCGAGGATATTGTCGTAATAAGGCATATTCTTTATGTGATTGATGAGTTTCTTTATAACATCTTGGCAATCCCTCAACCACCTTTGAGAAGCCAGGGAGGGATAACCAAGCTTTCTTAACCCTCCGCAGATACGCACCTCTATTCTAAAGGGACCCTCGCTATCGGGATAAATCCATAGGGATAATTTATCGTAATCCCCGAGATCCAGGGGAGGCTCGCTCCCTTTGTAAATCAGACCGTCGTGCTTGCCATCTTGAATGTGTTCCCACACGAGGGCTTTTCCACCACTATGAACTATCTTGGATGTGTAAATTGGCGGTCTGGGATAAAGTTCCTGGTCATATATTCCCTCGCCCGCCTCCATATCGCTCACTGTGAATCGTTTTTCCGGGTTTTTGCTTGAATAATATTCTATGTCATCCAAATAAAAGCGCAATTTTTCACCAAGGGGAATCCTTTGCTCATTGTGCCAAATCACTAGCTCCCAGGGGCGGCAGACGCCTGACCTATCTATGGAGGAAATATCAAAGGAGATTTTAGTCCATTTGCCGGGTGGGGCAGTTCTTTCCGTTATCTCTCCAAGAGAAAACCATCTTGCTTTGCCTCCCATAAACCCCCACTTGGTTCCATCCTCGCTCGTAGCTATATCGGGAAGGTGTGCTTCATCATAAGGGTATAGAGGCAAGCCAATGCGCAAAAGGAGAAGCGCTTTGGGGTTGCCTCGCAGAACCATGTTTATTTTCCCATCAACTTCTTCCCAATCGTTCGGCTCAGAAATATCCATTTCCCAAACATTTATATCCTTTTTTGAGAATATGGCGCTCGCTTTTTCACTTGCGGAATAATACTCCATTATCAACCCCGGAAATGGCTTGCCATTGATGAGAAGACGAGGGCGTCCATCGGGAAAGCTAACCCTTTTAAAGGAAAGAGTGCCATTCCCTAAACATCCCAATAAGCACAAAGCGAGAAAATAACTATATAATCGCATCTTAGCTTTATTTTATCTTTAAAATACATTCTGCAAAAAAAGGAAAATTGTTCCCATCAAATCCCACATCTGTGAAAAGCACATAGAAACCGGATGGGATATTGGAGGGGATTTTAAAAATAAAACTTAAACTTATTTCCTCGTTTTCCTCTGCTCTTCCTTGAAGCTCCATAAAAGGTTTTTGCATTGCCCAGCTATTGGGGAAATGTAGCCTCGCTCTATATAATGCTGAACGAGGAAGATGATTTTGAATAAATAGCTTTATCTGGATTGTCTCCCCTTTTCCTGCTTCTTGTTCGTAGGGATAGGAGAACGCCCAGTAGGGGTCTAATCCGAAATTGGGGTCCTCCCAGGGAAAAAGCTCTCTAAAAATCTCCCTGCGTTCCTTTAACACTTTCCTCATACTCTTTATCATCTCCACGGGAAAGCGGAACGGCTTATCTATATGGCTGTTAAAAATCAGGTTTGGTTTTAGGTCTTCCAATAACCGGAGGCAGTAATCGTAGCCCCTGGTATCTTTCAGAAAGTTGCGATTATAGGCGCAGTAATCGTCTATGCCGGTGGGCGTGAAGGAATCGCCGGCGAAAAATAGGCGAAGCCCTTCCCCTTCCACCAGCAACCCGCTATGATAAAGCGTCTGCCCTGGAAAATGATAAGCAGTTAATTTGAACTCCTCCCATTTCCAGGATTCGCCATTCCTTAATACTTTGTCAATTGGAATGGGATTAGGCGAGAGGCAAGGAAGCCTCCAAGCCTGTGGCTTTGCTACGACCTTTGCTACCGATTCCTCAGCGATAACCGGGCAAGCGAATCGCTCACGAAATAAGGGAATGGCATCTGTATGGTCATCGTGGATATGGGTTATCCATAATCCATCAACCTGCTTGATTTTCCCTGCAGAAACCATAGATTCAATTTCTTTCAGGACTTCCTTGGTTCCACAGTCCATTATAAAGGCATTTCCACCTCTGCTGATTATAACCCAGCTCGTCCCTATGTGGAGGAGAAAATCTGGGGTCTTTTCAAGAGGAGCTGCGAACAAGGGAGGAGAAGCGGTTTGCGTGGAGAGGAGTTGAGGAAAATAGTGCCAAAGGGCTGAGATAGATAGATAGGATTCATAACATCTTCGGAATCTTGCCTCCAGCAAATCCACCGCTTCCTTTGTTTCGTTGATTATCTCACCGTGGGATGGAACGAATTTCCCCGCTCCTAACTGGAGGAGACGCCTCAGGCTTTCTATCACATCTTTCCAAGCGAACATAAAGCCGTGATAATCGGTAAGTGGTCCAAAGCCTTTTTGCAGGCTGTATACCTCGATTACCTTGCCTTTATCGTAGATTAAATCCCCCGTGAAAGCTATTTTCTTGCCCTCTATTTCAACAAGATAGCTAAAGCTTCCGTCCGTGTGCCCCGGGGTTGCAACAGCGATTATCCTTGCTGGTCCCCAAAGGATTTCTTCCCCATTTTGTAGTGTTCTATCAGCTTTTATTCGCTCCCCTGATAGGAAGTTGGGACGAAAATTATATTGATGATATCTTTTAGAAGGGTCCTGCCAAAATTTATCAACATCCTCAAACAAGTCTCTTTCCTTCTCTGGAACCACTATACAAGCGCCCTTTTCCAGAGCTTTTCTTATGCCAAGCAACTGGTCCCTGTGGTGATGAGTGAAGAGAACGCTTGTAACCCTTTTTATTCCATATTTGACCAAAATATCATAAACTTCGCCATCGCCGATGTCTATCAAGAGCGCTTCACTGCCATTTCTTAGAATACCGACATTAACTGTCCCTCGGAAAACCCAAATGTGTTCGTTTAACTCAACGACTTTGTCAGTCATATTAGAATTTTATGATTTTAAAGCAAAAGTTGTCAATTTAAAAATAGCGGAATGAGTTGTTGTCGTGAATTGCTTTGCCAATGCCTCTTTTTGGGTTAAAATAAAAATAAATATATGAGGAAACGGGTCTCATTCCCTTTAACGGTCCTGCTTTTTCTCTTCCTCTCGCCCGTTGTATATTCCCGTGAGGAAGGGAAATGCAAATTATACCTTTTGGGGGAGGAGCATAGCGATGTTGACTATTTCATTGAAGATGGGGAGGTTTACATTGCTCTTGATATATCTTCTCTTTCTTTTCTCCCGGAAAGCGGTTCCTTAAAATCCTTGAAAAAAGGAGGAAAAAACTATTATTCCCTTGAATACCTAAACTCCTTAAAAGGTCTCTCTTGTAAATGGGATAAGGAGAAGAAAATAGCCGATATAAGCGTTAGGATAAGGAGAGAGGATATATCCTGGGAGAGGAATACCTCTTCTTTGACTTTCCATATAAACCTTCCTCTCCCTCTTCGCTTTGACACGGGTATCCTTCAGAACCCTCCCCGTGCTTTCGTTGACATCAAAGGAGCGCATCTCTACCCAGCGAAGCTTGAGGAGGACATAGGTGATAATTTGAAGATGAGAGTTGCCCAGAATTCAGTGGCGCCTGGCATCGTTAGGTTCGTCATAGACCTTCCATCTATACCACCGAAAGTTGAATTTTCCCCCTCTCCTGCACGGGAGATTAGCGTTAATCTTCTCTCCCTGTTAAAAAGCAAAGGAAGCGGATTGGAAGCTATTGAAATGAGAAAGGCTGACGGATGTGTGATTGCCTCTCTTAAGCTAACCCAGCTCAGCGAATACAAGACCCTTCTTCTTAAAAACCCTCCTCGCCTCGCTCTTGATATTACGCCCGCTTACCTAACCTCGCTCATCGCTAATCCTTCCTGTTTATCTCCCATTGCAAAGGTGCGTTGGTCGCAGTTCTCTCACGAACCTCCCACTGTTAGAGTGGTTTTCGAGCTGGAGAAGGAGACCTCCGTTGATATAAGAAGCAAGCCCTCCTTGATAGAGGTTAGATTTGGCTCCCTTTTGGGAAAGGAGGCAAAAAAGCTGGCTAATTTAAGGATTGTGATTGACCCAGGGCATGGAGGAAGCGACCCCGGGGCGATTGGCGCTAGCGGATTGAAGGAAAAAGATGTCAATTTGGATATAGCGAAAAGGATTAAGAATTTATTGCCTAGCGTGATATTGACGAGGGAAGATGATGTTGATGTATCTCTTCAAGGGAGAGTGGATTTCGCCTATCAGGTAAATGCCGATGTTTTCATCAGCATTCACAATAACGCCCTGCCGAAGGGACAAGGAACGGGAAGCGAGACATATTATTATAGGGAAGATAGCTTCTCCTTGGCGCAATTTATTCACGAAGCCATCGTTTCTAAATTGGGACTCCCCGATGGCGGCGTGAGGAGAAGGGGATTCTATGTTATAAAACATTCGCCTTGTCCTTCCGTTCTCATAGAGGGAGCATATTTATCCAATCCCGAGGAGGAAAAGCTTTTAGCAAGCGAGGAATTTCGCCAGAAGATAGCGGAGGCGGTTGTAGAAGGGTTAAAAAGATATTTTGGTGAGAAGGAAAATGAATAGAAAAAGATTTCTTGTTTTGCTTTTCCTTTTCGTTGCTTTGCTTTCCCTTATTTTCTATCTCAGGGCGAGCAAAACCGTTAAAGAAAGGAAAATCTGGGAGGAGGCAACGCTTTATCTCGCCGATTATTCCTCCCCAAAGGGACCTTTCCTTATCCCTGTGAAGGTAAAGATAATGAAAGATAATGTCCTTTCCTCCGCTATTGAGCTTCTCATCAATCCCCCGCCATACATAAAAGGTGGTTCCTCGCCCCTCCCTCCGGGAACAAAGCTTCTTTCAGCGGAAGTGAAAGGGGATACTGCTTTCCTCAATTTCTCCAAGGAATTGAAAGAGAATTTCTCCGGTGGTTCTACAAATGAAATGCTCGTTGTCTATGGCATAGTGAACACCGCTTGTTCCATTGATGGTATAAAAAGAGTTCAAATACTTATAGAAGGAAGGAAAATTGAAAGTCTGGGTGGACATTTGGAGATAATTGAGCCATTGGAACCCGATAAGGAATTGGTGAAATGAACAAACCGATAGGTATATTTGATTCGGGTGTTGGCGGTTTAACCGTAGCTAAGGCGATTTTGAAGCTCTTGCCCAATGAATCTTTCCTTTATTTCGCCGATACCAAGAATCTGCCCTATGGTGAGCGTTCTCCCGAGGAAATAGAAAAATTAGCCCTAAGAATCGTTTCTTTCCTCGTTTATCAAGGAATCAAGCTTTTAGCGATTGCTTGCAATTATTCATCAGCGGTAATTTTTGACAAAGTCAAGAAGCTTTATCCTTTTCTTCCCGTGGTTGGTGTCCTTCAGGCGGGAGCGAGTTTAGCTGCTTCCTTCCCAGCTGAAAGTATAGGGGTTTTAGCCACGAGGGGCACGGTGAAAACGAGGATGTATCCGAGGGAAATAAGAAAGATGGATTCAAAGAAAAAGGTGTTTCAAGCCAGTGCACCCCAACTGGTCAATCTTATAGAGAGCTTCGCTGGGGAGGAGGAGATTATTTATGCTGTGAGAAACCCATTGAAGAGATTGAGAAATAAAAAAGTAGAAGCAATAATTCTCGGATGCACACATTATCCTATAGTAATTGATATAATAAGAAAGGAATTTGTGGAGGGAGAGATTCTTGACCCAGCGGAGGAGATGGCGAGGGAGATAAAAGAGATACTGGAGAGGAAAAAGCTTGTTTCCGATGGCTCACCGAAGCATCGTTTCTATGTTTCGGGTTCCGATGCATCCCTAAGGAGGTTTATACCCCCTCTGCTTGGAGACGATATAATTGAGATTGAGAACATCAAATTATGAAGGAGGTTATGAATGAGCAGGATAGATGGTAGGAAGTATGACGAGCTACGCCCGATAGTTTTTAAAAGGGGCGTAGCGAAATATGCGGAAGGCTCCTGCTATGTAGCACAAGGCGATACAAAGCTTATTTGCACCGCAACGGTTGAAGAAGAAAAGGTGCCGCAGTTTCTACGCGGCTCGGGAAGCGGTTGGATAACAGCTGAATATGGGATGCTACCTCGTTCAACCAGGACCCGCATACCGAGGGAAAGCTCTAAGAGTTTTCCCCTTGGCAGGGTAATGGAGATAAGAAGGATGATAGGTAGGAGCTTGCGTGCAGCTTTTGACCTTCAGAAAATAGGGGAGAGAACGATAACCGTTGACTGCGATGTCATAACAGCTGACGGAGGAACGAGATGTGCGGCGGTGAACGCCGGCTTTATCGCTGTTGTTGAGGCTATGCATTATCTTAAAAATATGGGGGTATTGAAACACATACCTATCTTGGATTTTATAGCGTCCGTTAGCGTTGGCATCGTTATGGGAAAAGAGATGCTAGACCTTTGTTTTGAGGAAGATTCCACTGCCTCTGTGGATATGAACATCGTGATGACGGAGAAGGGCAAGATAGTTGAATTACAAGCAACCGCTGAGGGGGTTCCCTTCAGCAAGGAGCAGTTAGACCGCCTACTGGAAATGGCAAGACCAGCCATTCTCAACATAATCTCCTTGGAAAAAAATGTTCTCAAAGACATTCTCGGAAATGAAGGAGGTTGAGCTAAACTATGGGAGATTTTTGGACGAATTTTCAACCTTATTTACCTTATATAGTGCTTGCCGATACCTTTCTTGTGATTATCCTTCTTTTTCTTCTTATTATCGTGCTATCCAAAATCAAAAATACCAATCGCTTGCTCAGCTGGTTGTCCGAGGGAGAAAGAATAGGAGATGTAAGGGCTCTTCTTCAACGCCAGAGGGATTTCATTGCTGAGGTTGAAGAAAATTTCAAATTAATTGAGAAGAAATTGGAGGAACTTGAGGTAAAACAGCTAAATAATATTCAAAAGGTCGGTTTCCTTCGCTTTGATGCCTTTAAGGACATTGGTGGCGAGCTGAGTTTCTCACTCGCTCTCCTTAATGGTAAAAATGAGGGAATCGTGGTGAGCAGTTTGCATGGGAGAGAAGGCTCAAGGGTTTATGCCAAAACGGTGAAGGACGGCACCTCCAGCTTCCCTCTCTCCGATGAGGAGAAGGAAGCCATCAAAAGGGCTTTGGGTGAGTGATGATGGCGGGCGAGGTCAGGAATGTCTCAAAATCTGAAGTAGATGAGAGGCTATCCGCTCTCCTCAATAACGCTTCAGCTATAAGGGCGGTAGCTTCCGCCGTTGAGGGAACGATTGGTCCCAAGGGGTTAAATTGTATGTTAGTTGACAGATTCGGCGATGTGGTGATAACAAATGATGGAGCAACGATATTGAGCAAAATAGAGGTTAATCATCCCGCTGGGAAGATGTTGATAAACGCGGCAAAGGCGCAGGATGAAGAGGTAGGGGATGGAACAACAACGGTGACCCTTATCGCTTCTACATTGATATCCGAGGGAGTGAATCAAGTTCTGCGCGGTGTCCCCGTCGCGAAGGTTATAGAGGGGATAAAAGTAGGGGTAAAAAGGGCAATTTCCCTGCTTGAAGAACATAGTCGTCCTGTGGAGGATTTTTCTTCTCCCCTTCTATTCCGTGCTGCTTATATTGCGGGAAGAGGAAACGAGGATATCGCAAGCATAGCGGTTGAGGCGGCAAGGATAATGGGAAAGGAAAAGCTCCTTGACCCCTCCTTCAAATTGAAGGATATGGTTGTCGCTAAGGAAGGAGCGAATAACGAGGTCTTTTTAGGATTGATTATTGAAAAGGAGAGAATGAACCGGCAGATGCCACGCAGGGTGGATAAGGCGCTCGTATTGGTTGTGGATGATGCTCTGGAGCCGGAGGAGATAGAGGATGACGCCCTTGCTACGGAGAGCGGATTCAGGGAATATCAAAGATTGAGAGAGGAATTCAGAAAGGGAATAGAGAAAATCATATCTTTGGGAGTGAAGTTCGTTGCTGTTTCCAAGGGCGTTGATAGGTTGGCAGAGGAAATGCTTACCGATGCTGGGGTTATGGTTTTGAGGCGCCTTTCCAACAAGGATATAACGAAGATAGCCGAACATACAGGCGCTAAACCCATAAAGAGAACCTCGCTGATGAAGAGCAAGGAAGAATTACAGGGATTTCTCGGCTATGCGGAGACGATATACAACGATGAGAAATTGGAAAACACAAGGATAATGGGGGGAAAAGGCAAGCCTGTGGCTACCATTCTCGTTGGGGCAGCTACAGAGGAGGTCAAGGAGGAGAGGGAAAGGATAGCCAAGGACGCAGCTGCCGCCGTTCAGATGGCGATTAAAGGAGGAGTTTTGCCAGGAGGTGGAGCTATTGAGCTCTATGCTATAAAGGAGGTGCAGAGGGCGAGAGAGGAGATAAAAGGGATGGCTGTCTATGGAATTGATTGTGTAATTGAAGCCTTGAAAAAGCCTCTCACACAAATCGTCCTTAACGCTGGCTTCAATCCTTTGGAGAAAATCGGCGATGTCCTCGCAAGGCAATCGAAGGAGGATAACGATGCCTTGGCTATTGATTGCGATACAGGGGAGGTAGCGGATATGATGGAGCTTGGAGTGGTTGACCCCACACCAGTAAAGGTTTTCGCCTTGAAAACCGCGGGTGAGCTCGCTGAGGCAATCCTGAGCATAAATATGATTATAAAGAAAAGAGAGGAAATTCCCTCCGAGGAAAAGAAAACAACGCAAAGCAAGGAGGATGAACTGTGAGGAAGGAGATTTTTATCTCAATATTCTTAGCCTCTTTAAACCTCTTTGCCTCTCCTTTTATCCTAAAA
>JBMFMH010000016.1:15881-24586 GCA_049970775.1 bacterium
AAAGGAGGTTCCCACCCAAATAGAGAATGGGAAGCTTTTACTGCTTCTAACGGGATTCACTAAGCCGGGAGAGGAAAGAAGATTTACAGTCTTTCCGGGTGAGAAATCCCAAGCCTTTAGCGATTTGAGCGTTGAGGAAAAGGATAATTTAATTAGGGTAAGCAATAGCTATTTCACGGTTGAGCATCCAAAGAAGGGGAACGGTGGGTTCCCCCTATCCATCACTTTCAATGTATCGGGAAACAAGGAGCGTTTCGTGTTTGAGGACCGCCTTTATGAAAGAAATGAAGGCTATTTTACCCTGCGTGCGGACCCAGAATCAAGCGCGAGAATCCTCGCAAAAGGTCCTTTAGAGGTCATTGTGGAAGCTAAGTCTCGCTACTTCAGCGACCACTACGCAAGGGGGAATGCAAGGGCAACTTATATTTTCAAATATTTCGCTTATAGCCCTTATGTAGAGATTTCAGCGAGGGTGGAGAAAGACGATGATTTTCAGTGGAGCGAGCTTCATTTCCTTCAGATTTCCCGTAAGGATAACGATTTTCTATTCTGGGCGGGAGGGGAACCATTAGAGCAGGGAAGATTCACGGATTCCCGCCAAGGGAGAATGTTTGAGAGATGGGCGATGATGTTCAATTATGCCGATGCAATAGGGTTATACAGTGAGAAGGGAATATCTCTATACGACGGGATATCCGATTATTACAACTACATTCAGGAGGCAGTTTTCCCTTTTCAAGAGAGGGAGAAGGATTTCCACGCTTGGCTTTATCTCGGACTACCTCCCCAGCAAATGGAGAAAGCTTTTGAAGGAATAAAGGAGGTAAGAATGGAAATTAATTCGCTACCTTTGCCCCTCGTTTCTTACCACCAATCCAAGTATAAAATAGAGAACGATGGATTGAGAATAGAATTAGCTTCTGAGGTAGAGGGATTGGGCATCACCAAGCTCGTCAATAAGATTACTAATCAGGTCTTTCTTTCCCTACCTTCAGAAGGGAAACCCCTCATCTGGAGACTTGTTTTTTCAAAGGGTGGTTCAGATAATATCACGATAGATAACACTCAACAGGCTCAGAGGGGCATTCAGATAAAAAAGGAGGAGAAAGGATGGAATTATGAGCTGGATTGGAAGGGCATTGACTTAGGTGATGAGAAGGGCGTCGTTGATGTATCGGTGAGAATAGAGGTGCCATTTAAATCTGCTCTTACCTACTGGCGTATCTCTATCAAGAATAGAAGCAAGGTATACGGACTATGGGAGGTTCATTTTCCCTACCTTTCCCCCTTAGGAACAAAGGGAGAGGTAGATGTCGCGGTTCCTCGCTCCAATTGGGGATATCTCTATCGCCAATTGGAAGGCGGGATTTCCGGATATTATCCCAGTTGTGATTGGCCGATGCAATTTCTCTCATTAAATATTGGTGGAAGTGGTTTATATCTCGCCTGCCATGACCCTGGGGCTTGGACTAAATCCTTCTCCTATAAGCCGGGAGATGAATTTTACTTTAATGTTAGAGCGGAGAATATGGGGGTTCCGGGTTCGGGATTTGATTCCTTCCCCTTTGCTATAGGTGCTTTCCAGGGGAATTGGCTAAAAGCTTGTAAGATTTATCGTGATTGGGCTTTAAAGAATGCGCCTTGGACGAGGAAAGGTCCTTTGACGAGCAGAAAGGATACGCCCAAGATAATAAAGGATTTGGGTCTGTGGATGTTAGGTGGAGGGACGAGGGAGGAAGTTGTTCCCAATATGCTCAAGGCGCAGAAGTTCTTTGAGGTTCCCATAGGAATTCATTGGTATAATTGGCACCAGATAGGTTTTGATACGGAGTATCCCAATTATTTTCCATATAAGCCGGGTTTCCCTCAAGGAGTGAAAGAACTTACCTCAAGGGGAATGATAGCGATGCCATATATAAACGGTAGGCTATGGGATTCATCCCTTGATAGTTTCAAGAGGGAGGCAATAAAATGGTGTGCCAAACAGGTGAACGGTGAGCCTTATATAGAGGTTTATAATCCCAAGGTGAGGCACGCTGTTATGTGCCCGGCAACGAAGTTTTGGCAGGATAAAATAAACGAAATAGTGGAGAGATTAATTAAGGAATGCGGGGTGAACGCAATTTACATAGACCAGATTGGGTCAGCTGGGGCAGTTCTTTGTTTTGATAAGTCCCACAACCATCCCTTGGGTGGTGGTGGATACTGGGTATCAGGTTATAGAGAAATGTTGCGAAGGGTGAAGGAAAAATGTGCAGGGAAGGTGGCGATAACAACGGAGAACAACGCCGAGCCTTATATGGACGGAGTAGATGCGTTCCTTATTTGGAATCCTCGCCATCCCCAAGAAATCCCTATGATGACAGCAGTATACAGCGGATATACCATATACTTCTCAAGCCCGACACATGGTTTCTCGGATAAAATCTCCTTCGCAATGCTTGAGGGCAGAGACTTCATTTGGGGATGCCAACTCGGTTGGATGGGATTTGAACTCCTATCCCCAGAACATAAGGATAAGGCTGAATTTCTGAAAATTTTAGGGAAATATAGGATATCTGCTTTGAAGTATCTTATTTACGGTGAGCTTTTAGGGGAGATAGAACCTTTGAACAACATTCCTGAGGCGGAAGGAACTTGGTTTGATTGGCACGGAAGGGCATTCCCCGTAAAATTGCCCTCAGTGATGGGAACATTTTGGAGAGGGTCTGATAACACGCTTGGTGCAATAATCGTGAATGTAAGCGATAAGGAACAAGTTTTCTCCTTCTCTTATCCAAAGGAATACCTTGGGAAAGAAAGGGTCATCGTGAGTGAGATAACGCCCGATGGCAAGAAACCCTTTCCTATCTCCTCGCAAGCAAAAACAATCAACTTGCTTCTTCCCCCTTTCTCAGTTAAAGTTCTTGAATTCAAACAGATAAAAGAAGGGGCTTCTTTGCCGGCGATTTATCAATATGTTTTCCCAAACGATTTGGAATGGAGTTTAGAACCCGATAAATCTAGCGTGGCGGAGGGCGAAAAATACAATGTTGTTTTCAGGGCGAAAGCCAGAAAACCATTGAATCTCTCCTTTGGGTTCCAATCACAAAGATATACACTCCACTTGGATGGGAAAGGAGAAAGTAGGATATTAATTCCCCAAATCGCTCCCGAGGTTTCAAAACCTTGTGCGGTAGTTTTAAAAGGAACCTTGAGTTTCGCAGGTCAAAAAGTTGACCTTGTTTCAAGCTTATTCGTTTTGCCCAAATTCTCCTTGTCCCTTTCCTCCCAACCTTTAAGAGCGGGAGAGGAATCCCTTATAAAAATCTCTCTTAAAAACAACAGCGAAACGCCTCGTTCAGCTCGTCTTTTCCTCCTTCTGCCAATGCAATGGAGGGCTGAACCTGCTGATACCTGGGAAGTTTCTTTACCGGGAAAAGAAAAAGCGGATTATTTTGTGAGGATAAAAGTGCCTGCCGATTTTTCATCAAACTCTGCAAGGATTAAAGCATATATAGGGGAAGAGGAAGCTGTCCTTGATGTCAAGGTTCTTCCCCCTTCGCCCATTGCCTTGTGTCCTTATTTTAAACCCTGTGGTGAGGGAATAACGGGGTTGCGGAAGTTCTCTCCTCTGACCATCAGCGATAAAGGCATTAAGGTGAAAGATTGGAGAGGGGAAAGCGACATCTTCGCTAAAGCTTGGGTTGGTTGGGATGAGGAGAATTTTTATTTTCTCGCGGAAGTCCAAGACGATTTCTTCAATCAGCCTTTCTCCGGGAAGGATATATGGCAGGGGGATTGCATCCAGATGGCTTTTCGTCCTTTTGGGGTAGCTGAGGAACCAACTTACAATGGAGTTTATGAATACGGGCTTGCGTTAGGGAAAAATGGAGAGATGGTATATCAATGGGAACCAGAGGAGGGTTATTCTCGCTTGGGTATTTGCAAGATACAAAGGGAAGGAAATCGCACTATTTACCAATTTTCCCTGCCTTGGAAAGCCATTGGTTTGGAGAATGTTGAAGCAGGAAGGGAAATAGGCTGGGCTTTCACGGTTAACGAGAACGATGGAGATGGCTTCAGGGGATGGCTTGAATGGGCGGGAGGTATTTGCGGTAAAAAAGATGCATCTCTTTTCGGGAAATTGATTTTAGAGAAACGAGGTTAACACATTGAATAAGCTCCAAATCCCCATAGCCAGGAATATCACCATCCGTCTTTTCTTTGACCTTTCCCCTAATGGTGGGGAATGGAAAGAGGTGAGCCCCAATCTCTACACAGCTGGTGATTATGTTCTTCAAATTGAAAGGGATGAAAAGGAGGGTAGGGTAATAATCTCGTTTTCTCTTTCAAGGAAGGATAAATCCTCCTTCATAATCAATTCCTACGGCTTCTCCTGCGACATCCCCATCTCGGAGGTTCACAGGGTTTATCCCCTTGCCCCTTGGCATCAGCCAGGATTACCTTGGGAAATAGACCATCAAACGGCAGGAAATAGAGGAATACCCTGTTTGATGCTTTTGAGAAGGGACGGGATGAACAAATTCACAATCGGTTTTGCCGACCAAATCTATGAGAGCCGATTGCGCGGTAATCTCCGTTTCTCTGGGAAGGGTTTTTATCATATTGAGGGGGAAAAATTGTTTCTAAAGAGCATACAACTGGAGAAGGAAGAACATAGAGATGCCCTCTACATTTCCTTTGCCCCCACAAGTTGGTTTGATGTAGCGAAGGGTTATGCAAGGTTTGTTGACGATTTTTTAGGATATAAACCTAACCCCATTCCTGATTGGGCTTACGAGCCGGTTTATTGCTCCTGGTACCCATACGAGGACAACATAAATGAGAGCATAATCTGGGAAAACGCCAAGATAGCCAAGAGGGTGGGCATAGGAACATTTCTAATAGATGCTGGTTGGAATACGGAGCTAAGCGGTGAATGGAGCTGGTTGAACGGTAGATACGGCGATTATATCCCTTGCACACGGAAGTTTCCCGATTTCAAGGGGTTGATAAAAAGGATGCAAAACGAGCTTGGCTTGAAGGTGGAGGTATGGCTTGCCCCCTTTTGGCTTGGCTCGGATAGCGAAACATATAAAAGGGGATTGAAGAGGGCAAGGTGTAAGGTGAGGGAAGGTGGGAATTTAGTTGATAACATCAATCTTTGCCCCCAAAATCCCCTTACCTTGAAAAGGATGGAGGAAATAGCAGGCTATCTTTTCAGCGAGCTCGGGGTCAACGGAATATGGATTGACTTCGTGGATTCACTTCCTTGGGAATGTTCCGCTGACCACGAACATATCTTCCAAACGATTGGAGAAGGAGCAACAGCCTGTTTGGAAAGGCTTTATAAAACCGCTGTTTCCCTCCGCCCTGATGCTGTTATTGAATATAGGATATTTCACGGGAATTTAAACACCAAGAGATTCTTAAATGTGCAGGAGACAACAGATACTCCCCACAATTACGATGATAATCGCAGGCTTGGTGTTTATGTGCGAACTTTCGCCAGCGGAGTTGTTATTAAGACAGACCCCACTATGTGGAGCCCCAATTGTTCGGATAAGGAAGTTGCTAAGCATTGCGCAACGATGATAATGGGAGGTGTTCCTGCCTTTTCCTTAGACCTTCCTTCTTTGCCTGAATCTCACCTGAAAATCCTTTCCGCTTATCTCTCATTCTATAAGGAGCATAGAAAATCCCTCTTTGAAGGGGAGTTTCGCCCTCTCAGTGCTAACCCTTCTTTTCCCCTAAACATAATAGAGGGTAAGGAAAGCTTTCTTTACATTGGGCAAAATGCTCTTCCGCCCTTTGAAATGAGAAAGGGATGGGAAGTGCTTTACATATTCAATTGTTCAGAAAGTGAAAATCTGCCCCTTCCCTTTAAAGGCATAGAAAGATTTAAGAAAGCAACGATTCTCAACGAGTTCTTAGAGAAGGTAATGGAAACCAGCCTTGCTTCTACGGATAGCCTTTGCTTTATAAAGGTGCCCGTCGGAGGGATGTTAAAGCTAGAGCATTAGGAGGCGCATTCAGGGCACTTCAAATCGGTTCCTGCAGGAGGGGAAGGATGTGTGGGTGAGTGAGGGGGATTGAATAGGTGCCACCAGTGGCATTCGGTCAGAAAGGCTTCCTCGGGCGATTCGGCGTATTTGAACCAAAAGAAGGAATAATTGCCCCTTTTAGCTCTTTCCTTTATTGCTTCGCCGAGGGCTGAATCCGCTCTCCCGATGAATTGATGGACCTTTCCATCCTGGGAGAGGATGAATGTTCCCGGCTTCTCTTTATCCGAGACGAAATAATCCACCCACTCCAGAGGATAGGGTCCTTCCATATCCAATGGAAGTGGTCCTTTCATAATAATCACCTCCCTTCTAAAGGGAAGTATCGGAGAATTTCTTCATTTTGTCAAGCTAAGAGAAACTTTCTAAATAAATTGTTCTTGAAATTTTTTATGGACAAATCGCTAATAATACTGATAGATTAGAAGAAGATGAGGATACTTCTCGTTTTAATAGGAGTTATCGTTCTCGCATTTTTAACCCCATATATTGAGATTGTTATTTGGGGAACGCAGATAGGTTCCATTACACCCCCACCCGGTCCGCTCCTCATCCTCTTCTTCCTTGTTTTCTTAGTAAACTTTTTTCTTACTCGCTTCAAGAAAAAGGAGATTCCTCGTGATCAGCTTCTATTCCTTTATGCTGTTCTGCTCTTAGTCGCTGTTTTACCTTCCTGCCAGTTTGCTCAATGGTTACCCTCCGTTGTCACGGGACCTTTCTATTTCGGCACTCCCGAGAACAAATGGCTTACCCTTACTAAATACATCCCCCATTGGTGGACGCCGGTTGATAAAGAAAAAATCAAATGGTTCTACGAGGGGCTTCCTCCCGGCGAACATATCCCCTGGGGAGAGTGGGCTCGTCCATTTCTTGCCTTCGCTCCAATGGTGATTGCCTTTTATTTCACCCTTTTCTGTCTCTCCTTCATCCTTCACAAGCATTGGATAGAGAACGAAAAGCTCACTTTCCCTCTCGTTCAGCTTCCTCTTGAGATAACGAGTCAGGCAAGAAATATCTTTAAGGATAGACTTTTCTGGTTAGGAACAGCCATTCCCGTATGCGTTCATCTCCTTAATGGTCTGAGCTATCGTTTTCCCTTCATCCCTTCCATTCCCATTCGTGATATTCAGATAGGAATCTACTTTACGACGAGACCCTGGAACGCTATCAATCCCTTTTTCATCTGCATTTATTTTTGCCTGATAGGCTTTGCCTTTCTCGCAAGCAGGGATGTCCCTTTCAGCATCTGGTTTTTCTTTCTTCTTTACAAGTTGACCTGTGTTTTCGGCTCTGCTATGGGTTGGACCCCAGGATGGGAGGATAGGAGCCTAAGAGGGACATCCTTCCCCTATATTGAGGCGCAGGAAGTTGGCTCAATGCTTGCCCTTGTGGGTATGGGGCTTTGGGGTGCGAGAAGACATATAAAGGAGGTATGGCGCATAGCTTTCAAGCGGGAAAAAGACGAGCCCGATGCGTTCCTCTATCGTGTGTCCTTTATAGGTGGGATTTTGGGATTCGTGGTTTTGATTTTTTGGGGAATATTCGCTGGAATGTCAGTTTGGCTTTCCTTCTCTATTTTCTTTCTTTCCATACTTTTCGCTCTTGGTGTTTATAGGCTAATGGCTGAGGGAGGAGTTAACTTTCTCTGGGCTGCTCAAAGCGGTCCCAATTATCTGATATTTGCCCTTGAGGGTGGGAGGATTTTGAAGATACGAGAGTGGCTGGTTCTCCTTTCCCTCCCTTATTTCATCTGGAATTTCAAAGGTCCTGTTGGTCCCCAGAGCTTTGAGTCGTTTAAGATAAGCGAGGAGGCAAGGCTTTCCAACAAGCAATTGTTCTATCTTTTCCCCATTGCAATGATTTTGGCTATGTCAATTGCTTATTTTTATGTTATTTACATTGTGCACACGAAGGGTGGAGGTGTTGCTCTTTGCGATTATCGCTTTGTTCATGTTGGGCAAAGACCATTTATGGAGCTCGTTTCGGTCACAGACCATCCGGAGAAGATATTGCCTATCAGGATTTTGATGATTGTTTTCTCTTTCGCCTTCACCATATTTCTCTTTGCGATGCGTTGGCGATTTTTATGGTGGCGATTTCACCCAATAGGCTATGTAACGAGCACCATTTGGGCAACGAATTATATGTGGTTTTCCCTCTTTTTAGGTTCCTTCTTCAACTATCTAGTCACTAAGATAGGCGGATTGAAGCTTTATAGGAGAGCTAGGCTCTTCTTCTTGGGCTTCATAATGGGCGATTTTCTTATGCTTGGTTTCTGGCTCTTAATAGATGCTTTCGTGGGAACTCGTGGCTTCCGCTTATTCGGCAATTGAGCTCCTTTTAAACCATTGACAGAAGTGTAAATTAAATTTATAAATGAAACGGAAGTGAAGGGATGGCAAGATGAGGAGAAAGATAGCTATCTTCGTCGGCATAGGGCTGACCGTCATTTTCTTTTCCCTACTTTTCGTCTGTGAAAAATATGTCCAGATGTATCTAGGTGAGATATGGCGCTACAATAGAGCGGTAGGGGTGGATTTTTTGGGTTTTAATAAGAAAGGGGAATTGGATTTCATTTCCTTCGTTCTTTCTAAGAATATGAATATAATTGGGGTGAAAAGTGGTGATAGACCCGAGGAAGTGGAGAGGAAATTCGGCAAG
>JBMFMH010000017.1:0-23343 GCA_049970775.1 bacterium
GATTCCAATATCTTTTTGAAATTTTTCAGTGATTGTATAATTCCCTAACATATCGGTGCTTAATCATAAGGAAATGCATTTAAAGCTTTACCCCTATTATCAAAGCATAACTTCCCCCATTGTTGCCATCCCATCTCCCAATAGACGACCAGCGTATTTCACCGAAGATATTGGAGCGGAAGCGAACCCCCAAAAGTATATGAAAGCCTGTTTTCCATTTCTGCTCGCTTTGTATTGTTCCACCTAAAACCCTCGTTTCCTTTTCCCAGTAGTAAACCCCACCACCAATGCCCAAATAGGATGTCCCATTTTCTGGGGAATATTTACGAAGGGTGAAAAGGAGAGGAACACCGGTGTATTTGTCCTCCACTACTGCCAATCTTTTGTTTGACCAACGCAGATATTCCAAGGAAAACACGAAGGATGTATTGGAGGAAATGGGCGATTCAACATCCAAGCCCACGAGGAGAGAATCATAGGCGCTGGAATATCCCAGCTTTCCCGCATAGGACAAAGCCCTTTCCCCTTTCTCCGATGAGAAAGCGAAAACACAGCTCAAAGCAAGCGCTATTAAGAATATCCTTCCAATAATCATTTTATCATTTCCTTTCCACTGGCTTTTTCCCACCCATTTCCTGACGGGTGACGATGGGAACATATCCTATCTCCAAACCCTTTGGCGGTTTAACTATCTGGGCAGGGTCAAGGTCAACCAACTTGCCTACTGTGGGTGGTGGTAAATAGTTGCGATTCTTTGCCCAGAACCTATGAAGCAACTCCACCCTCCTTTGCATTTCCTCCCTTTCCGCCTTCGTCAGCCCTGCGTTTAATAGGGCTGGCTGGTCGGCGAATCTATACCAGTAATAAGTAACAACGCTTCCATCTCCCAGATATGCCTTAAAAGGTCCAGCTACCGGTCCGGGCTTCTTCCAACAGCTCTGTGGGTCCTCAGGGGTGGTGTAGGGTTCCGGCATTGGTTCAATGGGACGGGTGAATTTCAATTCTTTAAGGTGCGTTTCAGGGGGGACATCCCGTGGCGATATGGGAACCCATTTCGCCTTCTTGGGGTCATCTGCGTTCTCCAAATGATAGTATTCAGGAAGAACGATAAAATCTCGGTATTTCCTCACGAATTTAGTGTTCCATTTGAATCCGCAAGTATATTCGTCAATTATTATGGGGGTTGCGAAGGCGTTCCAATCCAAACGAGCCTTCATTTCCTCATTTCCCTTCCCTGTAGGAATTCTGATTTCCCAAGTGCCGTAGATATTTCCCTTTATTCTGCGGACATAAGCTCCGTTCGGGTCTATTTCCCCCCTGCTTGGTGGTCCACCGGAAAACCAAGCCTTGACGGATTCCCACAATGCTTTCTGGTTATAAACAGTATCTCTATGCACGAGAACGGTAACACCATCGTGATTGATGGGGAATAAAACCTCAGCTATGCGTGCATACCATTCTCCCTTACTATCCTTTGCTGCCTGACAGGGAATCCACTGGGTTTCCATCTGAACAGCCCTATTTGGGTCAGCTGGTTTGCTATCAAGCAGGCGACCGGCAAATTGCGGGTCTTTAATTGCGTGATGAGACCAGAAGTAGGGAGTGAAGAAGGCAACTGGTCCCTTGAAATTGTTAGCGTTTAGAAACAGCGTCCAACAATTCCCTCCCGTAGGAACATCCTTGCCATCGGTTTTCTCCTTAGGTTCGGTGAGTGGGAGATTGAGATAACCGTAGCCGAGCAACTCCCCTTTTGCTCCATCCTTTATGCGTAGACCATCTATGGGGAAAAGAAGATAGGGACTGAGTTGAGCAACACCATATAAACCTCTTGGTTCCTCCCAAGTTCCCCATCCATGGGCGGGACCATTCGCTATCTCGGAAAAATTCGGTCCAACACCACCCATTATGAACTTGGGCGTTTCCGTAGGAAACCTTGTATCCCGCCACCAGCCGAGACCCCCCTCCACATCGGAATATACGGGGGAATCCTGGGCAAACATCCAAGTGCCAGGCAACCCCGATTGAAAATTATGTCCGGGGTAGTGCATAAGGAGGGGCCAAGCAGGAACATAGAGAGAAAATCCCCATCCGTAGCTTCTATCAACACCGCCTTCTATGGGAATGATTAAATACCCGAAGACATATGCTTGCTCACCTTCATTCTCTCCCATAAGCTTTCCCTCCCAATTGATTAATAATAAAGAGAAGATGGAAAGAAGAATAAGCTTTTCAACTGCTCGCATCATCCTCATTCTCCTTTTTTATTTTCAATCTTAAGGCGAATATCTTGTCCTCAGGTTTCCTTTTCAGTTCAACGAATAGCCCTTCCTTCTCCCTCCTCCATTTTAGCTTCTCACTATGAGGAAGCAATTCCACTTCCTTGATATCCAAACCAAGGGGCTTATCCGCTCCTAGGGATTCTATCACAAGGTGTTCTTCATCCGGGCTATTCATAAATATGGCATAGAGGGAATCGCCCTTTTGGGTGAAGCGAATATCCCGTGATGTGAAATCAAGTTCACTGCTATCGGTGAAGGAGCCAGCAGGGAAAGAGGTCGGTCCTTCCTTAAAAGTCACCCAGGGACGGGTTCCATAAATTGCCTCTCCGTAGCGAGAAAGCCAATTCCCTATTTTCAGAAGGATATCCTGTTGTTCCTCAGGGATTGTGCCATCAGCGCGAGGAGCCACATTGAGGAGTAGACAGCCGTTCTTGCTGACGATATCGGCAAGTTGCCGAATAATATGTTCAGGCGATTTGTAATCGTGGTCCTTTATGTTGCACCATGATTTCCTGCAGATTGAGGTGTCAGTCTGCCAAAAGAGGGGACGAATTTCACCCAGCTGTCCCCTTTCCACATCCAGAACCGCCGTTCCTTCTGGGAAAGCATCGTACTTATAAGTAATCACTACTCCCTCTCCCCATTGGTGTCCCCTATTGTAATAATAAGCAGCGAAGAATTGAAGGTAAGGAGAAAAGACGGGTTTTTCGTGTATCCACCAGTCAAACCATACGAGGGAGGGTTTATATGTATCCACGAGGTGGAGAAGACGCTCAAGCCAATGGTTGAGAAATGCTTCATCGGGGGAGGTATCCTCGGGTTGAGCGGGACCATAGAAATCAGCGTATTCAGGGTCGTTAACATCGGAATCTATAAGTCTTCCCGGATGAAAAAAGAACCAATGCTCAGCAAAGTGATAGGAAACGCCGAAATGAAGCCCAGATTCCCTCGTTGCCCTCGCTAACTCTCCCGCAACATCCCTTTTGGGACCCATACGGACGGCGTTCCAGCGAGTGAATGGGCAATCATACATAGCGAAGCCATCGTGAAATTGAACTACCGGAACTACATATTTCGCTCCCGCTTTTTTGAACAGCTCAACCCAAGCATAAGGGTCCCACCTTTCTCCTTTGAAGAGGGGGATGAAATCCTTGTAGCCGAATTGCGAATGGGGACCGTAATTCTTAAGGTGGTAAATGTATTCCGGTCTATCCTTCACATACATAAAGTGGGGGTACCATTCACTTCCGAAGGCGGGAACGGAATACAGACCCCAGTGGATGAATATGCCGAACTTAGCGTCAAGATACCATTGAGGAACTTGATAATTCTTAAGGGATTCCCAAGTCGGCTCAAATGGTCCTGGAGGCAAAACAAACTTATCCATCATAGCTCCCCTCTTCTTTCGCTGTCTCCTTCTTTCTACTCTTCAATAGTCGGCATATTGAACAAATGCTGACTATCATTTTTTACCTCAATATTATTTATACCAGAAACTAATTTTCTACGCTACTTTTTTATCAGCGACAAATCTCAGCCTTCCCTTTCTCTAATAATTCCCTTATCTTCTCCATTACTTCCCTCGCTATCTGCTTCCTTATTTCCCTCGCATTCCCTTCCCTTGATGGATGAAAGGGCTTTCCTATATAGACCCTAATCTTCGCCAGATGGAGCATTATAGCTCCTCGGGGAAGCGCCTTATCGGTGTTTATCACCGCAACGGGAAGGACAGGGGCGTTGCTATTCAGCACCAAAAGGGAGATTCCCAACTCCGGTTCCTGCAATCTTCCATCCCTGCTCCTCGTCCCTTCGGGGAATATGCAAACCGCTTCTCCTTCTTTGAGAAGCTTTAAAGCTTTCCTCAACGCCAACCTATCCGGCATTCCCCTCTTAACGGGAAAAGCATTCACCAATCGGAGTATGAAGCCGAGAATGGGTATCTTGAAAAGCTCTCGCTTGGCGATATAGTAGAGCTTACGATATGGGAGCATTGCCACGCCCAAAAGCGGTGGGTCTAAATAGGAAATATGATTTGCCGCTACTATCACCCCTCCCCTTCGTGGGATATTCTCCTTGCCATAGACCTTTAAATTTAGCAAGTTGCGAAAGATTAAGTGGAGTAGATGTGCCCCTATCCAATACCACATCTCTCTTTTATAATCCTTAAAGCTTCCTCCACCATTTCATTTATGGAGAGATTATCGGTGTTCAATAAAACAGCATCCTCAGCCATTTTTAAAGGAGCGGAGCTTCTCGTTGAATCCCTTCTATCCCTTTCCTCTATCTCCTTTTCCAGTTCCTCCAAGCTTACCTCGTATCCTTTTTCCTTCAACTCAAGGTATCTTCGCCTTGCCCTTTCTTTAACCGAGGCAGTGAGAAATATTTTGACATCCGCCTCGGGAAGAATCACCGTTCCTATATCTCGCCCTTCCATAACCGCTCCGTTCTCCGCCAGCTTCCTTTGAAGCTCAACCAATGCGGACCTCACCTTTGGATGCTTAGATACAGGGGAGGATAGACGGGTTATCTCCGGTGTTCTTATAGCCTCTGTGACATCCTCCCCATCCAAGAAGACCCTCATTCCTTTCTCATCTTTCCTAAATTCTATCTTGAGGCTTTTCGCCAACTCAGCGAGTTTATCCTCATCCTCAGCGCCTATTTCAAGGCGCTTGGCTTTGAGGGCGAGAGCGCGGTAGATTGCCCCCGTGTCAACATATGGGATGCCGAGCTTTTCCCCGAGGAGGCGAGCGAGGGTGCTTTTCCCCGCCCCTGCGGGACCATCTATCGCTATCTTCAAACCAATAGGATACGAGGGTTGATTCTCCATCTCCTAACCTTAGGGGCTGACCAGTCCTCCTCTTCCCTCCATCCCATCTCTAAGAGCCACCCCTTGCGCGCGAGATTGCTTATCTGCTTTCCGATGTAAACATAGGGAGTATAGCGCCTACCACTTCCCTTTCCGCCCTCACAGCCATAGCGTTCAACGAGGCGGAAAAAATCCCCCTCATATCTCCTTTTAAAACCCATTATCACATCATAGGTGGTGAAATCGTTGCCTAATTCCTTTATCACATCCAAAAGCTTGGCATAAACATCCTCAACAACCACCTATCTCAATCCCTCCCAAAGGGCTGGATGAGGAGATGCTATTATAGCGGTGCCAACGAGGATACCTTCCCTTGAAGCAAGCGCCGCCCCAGCCTCAACCGCCGAGGTGACGGCGGAAACATTACCCGTCAAGGTAACGAATGCCTTCCCTCCCAATCCCCTCGCAGCCCTTATCTCTATAAGCTGGATATTCGCTGCCTTCGCCGCCGCATCAGCAGCCAAAATAGCTGAGGAAATAGACCAAGTCTCTATTATCCCAAGCGCTTCCCCAACCTCAAATTCCGAGGCGGCGTTCAAGGCGGGGAAAACCGAAGGATGGAGATTGGCTATAACCATCTTATCTATCACATTATCTTCGCCAAAGGCAACAGCGGAATTCAAGGAGGTCTCTACCTCCGCCACTTCTCCCCCAATGACAACGGTGAACTTGCCGGGACAGAGAGGCGTTGCAAGATAGAGAGTTACCTCTGCGGCCTTCAACATCACATCCAAAGCTTCCATTCCCCTTGCGATTGAGACGAATTCTATTACTCCTAAAGCGTTTTGCGCCATCTCTCTCCTCCTTCCTTCATTACGACTGGTATGCGCTCTCCACAGGTGGGGCACCTTCCATCCACTATTTCTATTGATAAAACCTCAAATGAATAGCGCTTAATGAGAGCCTTTCCACAGGAAGGGCAATAGGTGTTCTCCCCACGATGACCGGGAATGTTTCCCAGGTAAACATATTTAACACCCCTCCTTTTCGCTTCCTCGTATGCCCATTCCATCTTATTTATATCCGTTGGCGGAGCAAAAAAGCGGTAGGCGGGGAAATATCTCGTGAAATGAAGGGGAACGCTATCCCCGAGATTTTTAAGATGCTGGTCAATAATCCATTTTAAATCGTCCTCATTATCGTTAACGGAACTAACCATTAATACAACTATCTCCAAGTGCAAGCCAAGCTGTAAAGCTAATCTTGCATTTCGCCAAGGAACCTCCCCATCCGCCTTCAAGAACCTACTGTAGGTTTGTGGCGTTCCTTTTATATCTATCTTAATTGCGTCCAGCCCGGCTCGCCTCAATCCCATCAATGCCTCCACCGTCATATAACCGTTTGATACGATGCAATTATAAAGCCCCTTTTTCTTGGCCAGAGGGAAAAGCTCAACGCAATATTCGTAAAGAAGCGTTGGCTCAGTGAAGGAAACGCAGATACCATCGTCTTTCCCCGAAGCCATTTCCACTATTTCCTCAGGGGAAATGAATCTTCCTTCTTCCTCAACATTTTTTGAGATGTGCCAGTTTTGGCACCAGGGGCAGGGGAAGTTACAGGAATAGGTTGATATCGTGAGGGCAGTTGAGCCCGGGAAGAAGTGATAGAAAGGCTTTATCTCTATCGGACGGGATTCAATGGCGCTTAGATTTCCATAGGCAAAAGTGAATAGAGAGCCGTTCTCATTTATCCTCATTTGGCAGAAGCCTCTTTGCCCCTCCTCAATTTCGCAGCTTCTTTCGCAAAGGAGACATTTGACCTTCTCACCACTTCGTTTTTCCCAAAGCAAAGCTTTTCTTAGAGCTAACCCTCTCATTCCCTCTCAATCCTTACCTCTTCAGGAGTTAGGGAGCGCACCACGCCATCTATCGGTGAGTGAAGCCTTGCTCCCAAGGCTCCATCTGGAATTTCCCCTATCAAATCCCCTCTTTTTACCTTGTCTCCAACCTTAACAATCGGCTTGGCGGGAGCCCCAGCGTGTTGTTTAAGGGGTAAAATAACGAAATTCGGCTGGTAATCAACTTCAAGGAGTGGGGCGGGAACATCGTATTGGGATAGACCGAGGCGGGATATCAACCTATGGGTGGGAATTCTTTTCGCAGAGAACAAGGCTCTCGTTGAAGCAGGCTGTTTCCTGTGAGGATTAGGAACCCTGTTTTCCATAAGCTTTTGTTTTAACGCTTGGATTATCCTGCGAGGCGAGAGCCCCATAGGACAGGAATAATTCTCGCAAAGCCCGCAATCGCAGCAGAGATATGCTTCCGTTAACTTCTCCTCCTCTACTAAGCGCCAGGATAAAACCTTCATAATAAGGTGAGGTTCCATAGAGTGCCCGAGAAGATAGCGAGGGCACAGCTCGGTGCATTCCCGGCAATTACAGCAGGTAGCTACTGCCCGATTGAGAACAGCCCTGAGATTTGGAGAAAATTTAGCCCACAGGGGATGGCTTTTAGGGAAGAGGAGAATTCCCTTAGTTGTTTTCGTGATGGGTGAATCTAGGGAGGGAATTAGCTTTCCCGTGTTAGGTCCGCCATCTATGAGGAAAAAATCATCAACCAAGGGTCCACCAGCGAGTTCAATCGCTTCCCTCACTGGGGTTCCAACCGGTAGCTTGAAAGTGGCTGGTTTAGCTACGGCGCCTGCTACCGTGACATATTTATCAACCACTGGCTCTCCATCCAGCGCCTTCCCTATATTAATAACGGTTTCCACATTGAGCACGACGCAGCCCACATTTAGGGGTATTCCACCTTCGGGGACTATTCTCCCCGTCACATCGTATACGAGTATTTGTTCGTCCCCTGCGGGATAAAAGTCGCCGAGGATAAAGAGCTCAAAAAATCCCTCGCCTTTAAGCGCCTCTATCGCCTTCTTATATTTGGGTTTAAGGGCAACGACAACCCTCTTCGCTTTGACCGCTTCCCTTGCTGCTTGTAGCCCTCGGAGGAAGACAGGCTTCTCTTTGGGGAGAATCTGCTGGTCAACTCTGAGCAGAGGTTCGCATTCCGCACCATTAACGATGAGGATTTCCGCCTCAGAGGACAGCTTGATATGGGTGGGGAAGCCTGCACCACCTGCTCCAACTATTCCTGCTTCTCTTACTATCTCCGCTAAATTCATTATCAGAGGATACCACCGCTGAGGATGAAGCGCCTTCTTCGGCAGAAATCCCTCGGTCGTGTTGGTCCCTCACCAGTTGAGGCAACGGTCATCGCAAGATAGCCTTCTCCATCCGTTCCTACCGCAGCGGTGGAAGGTCCGTTTATCACGCAGTAATTTGTATGTAGCTCCTGGCGGAAGCGAAGTATGTTGGGCAAACTACGGGAATGTAAGATAGCTGTGTGCTTGAAATCCCTCTCCGCTTTTTTAACAACTCTTAACCCTTCCTCAAAGTTCCTCACTCGCACAAAGGGAAGGACGGGCAAGAGCTGTTCCTCCATAACAAGGGGATGGTCTGTATCGCTTATCTCTATCACGATAATCTTTGGTTCCTGTTGGGTGGTTATCCCCGCCATTCCCAAAATCACACCCGCGTCAAGCCCCACGCATTCCCTCTTTATCTTCCCGTCCTCAATAATCGTTTTTATGATTCTTTCCGCTTCCTCGCCCCTTGCCTCATATGCTCCCTGCCTCTTCAACTCCCTCATCAAGGCATCCGCAATGGAATCAACAGCTACAATTACCTTTTCCCCGATACAGAGAATATCGTTATCAAAGCTTGCTCCTTTCACTATATCAGCTGCCGCCTTCGCTATATCAGCTGTTTCATCCACTAAAACTGGGGGGTTTCCCGGTCCACCCACGATTGCCTTCTTACCGCTTTGTAGAGCTGCTTGACAAACGCCAGGACCGCCAGCTGCGGTCACCATACTCACTTTTGGATGTTTCATTAGCTCCTGCACGACCTCAATGGAGGATTCCGCAACCGCTGTGACCAAGTTGGGCGGACCTCCCGCCTCAACTATAGCCCTATTGATTACCCTTATCGTTTCCTTAGTGCATTCCTTTGCTTGAGGATGGGGCGAGATGACAACGGAATTTCCCCCCGCAATCATCAGAATAGCGTGGCTTATAACAAAAGAAGTAGGATTGGTCATCGGGGTTATGGAGAGGATTACCCCGAAGGGCACATATTCTTGGATAGTGGTTCCCTTAGGTCCAACGATTATCTCTGGTTCCAAATCCTCCATACCTGGGGTGAGGAGAGCGGCAGCCTCATTCTTCGCAACTTTATCCTCCACCCTTCCCATCTTAGTCTCTTCCCTAGCCATTTGGGCAAGGCGGCGTGCGTTTTTCAGGGAAGCCTGTCTTATCGCCTCAATTATCTCTCTTCTTTTATCTAACCCGAGCGCGATTAATTGACGCTGGGCTTCGTAGGCTGCCTCAACGGCTTCATTCGGGGTAGTGAATATGCCATCCTCCCCTCTACCCCTAAAAGTAGTGGGGGAGGGAGCTGGGGTTCCCTTTTCAAATAGCTCTCTAATAACCCTTTGCACAACCTCTCTTATCTTTTCTTCGTTTAAAGCCATAGAGGAATACCTCCCTTCTACTTACTTATATCCAAAGAATCAATGATTCCCACTATGGAAGCATCAACTGGCGCATCCGGATTATCAACCGCTAATCTCGCTGGTGAACCTAAGGCAACAACAACCCTCTCCCCAATACCTGCTCCTACTGTATCAACTGCAACGAAAGCCTCTCCTTTCTCCTTTCCTTCAGGAGTTAGGGGCTGAACTATCAAAAGCTTGAAACCTTTGAGGTCCTCCTCCTTACGAGTGGAAACTACCATACCGATTACTTTCGCAATAATCAACTCTGCACCGCCTCCTTAATTTGAATTCCCAATCGTTCAGCAAGCTCACGAGCCATATCCGTTACGATGGAGCCAGAAGGTAGAAGCAAGACTTGCAACCCCTTTCCCTTCGCCTCCCATATGTCCTCCTGAGTTATTATCATCCTCTGGGGAGGAGAGGTGACGGAAGGGGCTTTCTGCTCCTCCCAAGGTGTGATTCCGAAAGATAGCAAGGTTTCCCAGTAGCTATTAAAGAGGTTAGCTAATGCGGGAGGACAATTTTGCGGGAGCTTTAAAGGTTCGGCAAAGACCTTCATTCCATTTGATAGAGCGGAGAGAACAGCTTCTAAGGGCGGAGTATCAAAGAGCCCCAATGCCATTTTCGCTACATCGCTCAGCTTAACGCCTGAAAGCCAAATCTCCTTAAAACCCTCTAGGGACATTCCTTTCTGCCAGATAATGGGCTTCTTCCCTTCCCTTTGCAATCTCTCTATGAGAGATTGCGCGGGGGAGTTATGAAGTGAAATCACCAAAACGGAGCTTGCCTCCCCCTCAGTTTGGGGAGGGAGAGGAGGCGGATTCTTCGCCTCTTCACTTAATAGACGAAGAACCTCCGCCTCCACCAACTTAACGAGGCGGTCTAAGTCCACCTTGCTTTCCTTCCCTCAGGTAGGAAACTTCCGCCTATAGCTGGAATTTCTCCAGGAGCTTCTCCAGGCTCTCGTGTGGGCGGGCGATGATGTGGACGGAGATTACTTCTCCGACCTTTTTAGCGTTTGCTGCACCGGCGTCAACGGCAGCTCTCACCGCTCCCACATCTCCCCTTACCATAACGGTAACATAGCCGGAACCTACCTTCTCATAGCCCACGAGGACGACATTCGCTGCCTTTACCATCGCATCGGCAGCCTCAATTGCTCCGACGAGTCCTCGTGTTTCAATCATACCTAAAGCTTCCATTCTAACAGCGGGGGCTTCAGCCACCCGAAATCACCTCCTTAAAATTTTTAATCTATTTTAATTTTTCACTCTATCTCAAGATACTTCTGCCTTTCCGAACCCACCGTTTCCCTGCTCTCTATCAAATAAATCAAGCTCTCCACCGGACGAGGAATTATATGATAGGAAACAACCTCCCCTACTTTCCTCGCTTCAGAAACTCCCGCCTCAACGGCTGCCTGCACCGCGGATACATCACCGCAAATCTTAATCACCAACATCCCTCCGCCTCCCTTGGCTAATTCATAACCTATGAGCCTGACCGCAGCTGCTTTGCAGGCCGCATCCGCAGCGGTCAACCCAGCTGTCAACCCTTTAACCTCTATCAGACCTACCGATTCCATTCTTGCTCAGCTCCTCCATAACCATCCTCGTTATCCTATCAACCAATCCCTCTAAACCTCCCTGCCCAAACGAACATAAAGCACACTCCTCGCAGATTGGATTTGAGGGCACTCTATTGCGGGATTGCAGAAGCTTTTGCACCTCCTCAGGAGTTAGTGTCCTCTCTCTTCCCAAAAGGCGAGCGAGGAGGGATATCTTGGCGAAGTGCTCCAGTGTCTCCATTCTGTAATAAGCGTGAAGGGGTGTATCGCCGACGGTGAATGCACCGTGATTCTCTAATAGGACAGCGTTTCTACCTCTGATATAGGGTCTAATCGCTTCTACAAGCTCCGGTGTTCCCGGCGTTCCATAGGGGGAAAGGGGAACACCGTCTAAGTGAAGAATAGCCTCGGGAAGAACAGGGTGTTCAAGGGAGATGCCTGCTACGGCGAAAGCGGTGGCGAAAGGTGGATGGGCATGAAGGACAGCCCTTACATCGGGGCGTTCCCTATAAATCATTAAATGAACGAAAATCTCGGAGGAGGGCTTAAGATATCCTTCCGTGGCGTTTCCATCCATATCCACCTTCACTATCATATCAGGGGTCATAAAGCCCTTGGAAACACCCGTAGGGGTTGTCAGGACGAAGTTATCATCCAGTCTACAGGTGATATTACCATCATTAGCGGCAACGAAACCCTTCTGCCAGAGCCGCCTGCCAACTTCAACTATTTCTTGTCTTAAAGCGCTTTCTTTTTCCATCACTTTTATTTTAGAAGGGGAATATTTCTCTGTCAAATGCTATTGGATAAAAATATTGCAATGAATGAATTCCTTGTTATAAAATTAAGAGGTATTGACAGGCTATTTTTTCTATGCTAATCTAAAAATAACAAAACTTGGGGAAAGGAAGGGACCCCTAATGAGAAAAAATTTGCTGACCATTTTATCAATGCTTGTCTTGTCCGTGAGTTTCGTTCACGGGCAGGAGAAGGTGAAGCTCACTCCCGAGCTGCGAAAGCTGTATCGGGAGCTTACCTCCTCGGTAAATGAGAAAAACATACACGATACCATAGCCTATCTTTCCTCCCTACCGAGCAGGGTTACTGGATATCCGGGATGCGATGAAGCGGCGAAGTATGTGAAACGGAAATTTGAGGAGATAGGGCTTCAGGATGTTACTATGGAGGAATATACCTTACCCATACCCTACGATAGGGAAGCAAGCTTGGAAATTCCCTCTCTAAACATTAAGATGCGCATTTATCCCCTTTGGCCCAATGCGATAAGAACACCTTCTCTTCCACCTGAGGGGGTTAAGGGACCTCTAATCTATGCAGGGGATGGCTATCTCCAATCCTTTGATGGCAAAAAGGTGGAGGGTTCAATAGCGTTAATGAAATTCAACTGTGGGTCGCATTGGCTCAATGCGCCTCGTTTAGGAGTGAAAGTGGTTCTCTTTGAGGAGCCCAATACGACGATGAGAGGCGAGGCGGAAGCTAAGTTTATCTCCATCCCGATAGATATAGCACGCTTCTGGGTGCGGAAACAGGATGCTGAACTTCTGAAAAAACTGATTGCCAAGAACCCTTCCTTAGAAGTTGTTGTTAAATGCTCAATGCCTTGGGAACTTAAGAGGGGTTATAATGTGATAGGCTTTCTGCCGGGAAGCGATGAAGAGTTAAGAAACCAGCTGATAATCGTTGAATCCTTCTTTGATTCTATGTCCATTGCTCCTTCTCTTGCTCCTGGTGCGGAAAGCGCCTCGGGAATAGCTGCTATGTTGGAGTTGGCGAGGATATTTAAGGAGAAACCACCAAAGAGGTCTGTCCTTTTCATTGCTACCTCCGGGCACTTTGAGGCATTGAGCGGTATAAGGGCTTATTTCACAAAGCATTTCAAGGAGTATGAGAAGCTGGGTCCGATGGAGAAGATAAAGGGCTTTTTTGCCCGAATTTTCCACACCGGATATAAACCAAGACAGATAAAGAAAGTGTATCTCTTTACCGGGCTTGACCTTTCCAGCCAGTCTCGTGCTGTTGGCATATTCTACAAGTCTATGTTTTATGAGATAAGAGAGGACCGCCAAAGGGATTTCTCCGATATAGCAAGGGTGTGTAGGGAGAATGCGGAGAGGGTAGCTGAGTTTATGAATGTTAAGCCGGAGCAGATTTTCGCTGACGGCGTCAACCCCATAGCGGGAAAGCCCTGGCGGACATTCATACCGGGGAAAGTAGCTTTGGATGCTGAGCTTTTCACTATGATGGGTGGATATGGTGTTTCCTTCTTCACGATAAACGATTCTCGTCCCTTCGTGGATACCCCGTTTGATACCATTGACAGAATGAGTTTCCCCAACTTGATGACGCAGGTTAAGCTTCTCGTTTGCCTCTATCATCATATCCTTAACGACCCACCTCGCAAGGGGACAACCACTGCCCTTCGCTTCCCAATAACGGAGCCCTCAAAGATAGAGCGCCTGGGTTTAATGAATGGCTTCGGCACCCTTGCGGGAAGGGTTGTTTACTTCGACCCGAGGAAGAGCTTCATACCCGATGTCCCCATTCCTGAGGCGGTGGTTATGCTCAGGCATTGGAATAAGAGCATGATGGGGGTCAGGGGGCATATGATTGAGATGACCGATAAGGATGGCAGATTTGAATTCAACGGTGTAGCGACGATTACAGCAATCGGATGGCGAAGACCAGCGACCGTTAACGCTTATAAACTTGACGATAAAACGGGGGAGATAATCTATGCTCCCGATTTGGGGGCAATGGGAGCGGAGGCTTATCCAGTAGATGCAATGATGACGGTGGGCAAGAAGTATGTAACAGTGGTTGCTTTCCGCTGTGCTTCCGTTTCCATATTTGACCTCGTTGACCCCCAAGGTTTGGCAATTCTCAGTAGTATAACAATCCTAGACGGTATAACAGATGGAACGCCTCGTATGTATGGGGAAGCAATTAGCCTCCCCGAATCTTGGATGCCGCATGTTGACGATTGCGCGGTGATATTTGCCGAGCCAGGAAGCAGAGTGAAGATAATTATGGGAGCTGGTCCGGCGGCGATAAGATTCCTTCTCCTACACGCAACTCCCCAGAACCCTAAGGGAGATGGCTACGAAGTAAAGGGGTCGGGAACCCTTTACTTTACCCCATATAAAGTAGCGAAGGATATGTGGATTTGGGATGAATATCGTATGTCCAAGTTGCGTCGCTTCCGCATAATCAACGATGTCCTTGAGGACCTCCATAGGAAAGCAAAGGAGGAATTGGATAAAGCGGAAAAGGCATTAGCTTCTCTCAAATACAGTAGCTTCTACGCTCATTCTCGTAGTGCCTGGGGTTATGAGTCCAGAGCTTATCCGGTGGTGCGAAGCACGGGAGATGATGTTGTGAGGGGTGTTATCTTCTATATGGCGCTTGTTGTTCCCTTCGCCTTCTTCCTTGAAAGGCTCCTCTTTGCCTTCCCAACCCTAATTCAGCAGTTAGCGGGCTTGGGTGGCATTTTCCTCCTCACTTTCGCCCTCTTCCGCTATCTCCATCCCGCTTTTGAGATAGCCCTTAACCCCCTCATCATCCTTCTCTCCTTCGTGATGCTCGCTATGGCATCAGCGGTGGCTGCGGTTGTAATCGCTAAATTCCAGGAACAGCTGAGGGCTCTCCATCGTTCTCTTACGGGAATTCATAGGGTTGATATAGGGAGGTTCACAATCGCCGCCTCAGCCCTTTCCCTCGGTATCTCTAATATGCGTAGAAGGAAGGCGAGAACAGCCCTCACCTGCATCACCCTCATAGTCCTTACATTCGCTGTTTTGGCTTTCACCTCCGTTAAGCCCGTTATGCGCTTCAACAAGGTGCCAGGCAAAGGGACACCACGCTACCAAGGCGTTATGCTGCGAACGCCTATGTGGAGCGACCTGCAGGAGGTTGCTTATAGGGTTCTCTACGATGAGTTCGCCCCCAAGGGCTATAAGGTTGCCCCTCGCATATGGTTCTACACCTCCGCTTGGGATGAACAATCCTTTGTAACCCTTACATCAGCTTCTGACCCGAACCTTAATTATGATGTCAAAGCCTTACTTGGTTTGGGGGCGGAGGAGGCAAGTGTTACGAGGCCGCAGGAAGCACTCAAAGCAGGGAGATGGTTTGAGCCAGATGATAAATATACCTGCATAATTCCCGAAGGGGTTGCGAAGAAGATGAATATAACAGCAAATGATGTGGGGAAGGCGCAGATACTTATAGGTGGAGTGAAGTTCACCGTTATTGGGATACTGGATAATAATAAATTCAAGAAGATAAAGGACCTTGATAATGAACCTCTTACGCCAGTGGACTTCGTTGCGATGCAGAAGCAGCAGCAACAGGGTCAGACGAGCCAGCAAGCTGGTTTCAGGGAATACATCCATTTGGAACCTGATGCGGTTACGATAATTCCCTATCAAACTCTTCTCGATATGGGTGGAACGCTCCGCTCCGTTGCGGTAGACCTCGTATCTGCTGAAGAAGTTAAAAAAGTCCTTGGCGACCTTATGCCTCGCCTTGCTCTCAATATGTATGCGGGAGAGGGCAATAAAATATCTCGTTATTCCACTCTCGCTATCTCTGCCCCTATTGGTTGGACTGAGCTACTCATAATCATATTGATTGCGGTGTTAATCGTTCTTGATACAATGCTGGCGGCGGTTTACGAGAGGGTAAGGGAGATTAGGATATTCGCCTCCTTGGGTTTAGCTCCTAACCACATCGCTATGCTCTTCTTCGCTGAGGCGCTCGTTTATGCGGTGATAGGCGCGATATCAGGGTATATAGTGGGGCAGACGATAGTAAAGATTATGATTGCTATGGGGAAGATGGGTCAGCTTTATCTCAATTTCTCCTCAATGTCCGCGGTTTTAGCTACCTTCGCAGTTGTAGCTGTAACCCTTCTTTCAACAATCTATCCAGCGAGGAAAGCTTCTGAGGTAGCAACACCGGCGCTTGAAAGGTCATGGAGCCTTCCCGAGCCGGAAGGCGACGAATGGTATATAACGCTTCCCTTCTCGGTCACGGGTGAACAATCAAGAGGATTGGCTGGTTTTCTCAAGGAGTGGCTTGAGGCATATGAGGAGTATTCGGTGGGAGATTTTGTTACCGCAGATGTGAAAGCTCATACTTTCACTAAGTATGATACTAAGGGTTATCAAATAGATTTTATGAGTTGGTTAGCCCCGTTTGATTTAGGCGTTAGCCAGAGGGTGAGTATGATTATAGAGCCAACGACGATAAAGGATGTTTACGATATAAAGATGGTGATAAAAAGGGAGAGCGGAGATGTTGCGAACTGGAAGAGGGTGAATCGTCGTTTCCTCAACACGATAAGGAAGCAGTTCCTAATCTGGCGCACGATAAGCGTTGCGGAGAGAGAACGCTATGTTAAGCTCTCCGAGGAGTTAGCAGAACTTGCTTAAGGAGGTGAAGCGGACTTGGAGGTTCAAAGAGAAGAAGTTCCGGAAGCAGTAGGCGAGATTAAAGAATACGAGGAAGGTTTCACTTGGAAGGCGGTGCTGGGGACATTCTTCGTGGGCATAATAATTATGCCCGCCGCTATTTATGTAGGTTTGGTAGCGGGAACCGCTGTAGGGGCAGCTGCCCAATGGATGACGATTATCGTCTTCAGCGAGGTGGCGAGACGCTCCTTCATTCCCCTCAAGAAGCAGGAAATCTATATCCTCTACTATGTGGCAGGCGGTTTGGCTGGTATGGTAGGCACCGCTTTGGCTGGTGGTCCCTTCGCTTGGTGGATATGGAATCAATATTTCGCCAACTCCACAGCAGCTAAGCAGTTCGGCATATATGGGAAAATCCCCACTTGGGTCGTTCCCCCTCCCGGTAGCCCTGCGATAATAAATCGCACATTCTTGGATTCCGCTTGGCTTGTTCCCCTTTACCTGCTTCTCGCTGGACAAATAATAGGGCGTTTGAACTGGATTGGGATGGGATATACCCTCTTCAGGCTCACCTCGGATACGGAGCGCCTTCCCTTCCCCTTCGCTCCAATCGCTGCCGCAGGAGCAACCGCCCTCGCTGAGGTGGGAAGGAAGGAAGAGACTTGGCGCTGGCCTGTCTTCTCCACGGGAGCAGTGCTGGGATTGATTTGGGGCTTTTTCTATGTGGGCATACCCGCTATCTCCAGCGCCTTTATGGTCAAACCCCTTCAGCTCATCCCTATCCCCTACATCGACCTTACCCCCACCACTGAATCATTCCTCCCTTCCGCTCCCATCGGGATTACGGGCGACCTTGGACTGCTTACCTGGGCTTTCGTCCTTCCCTTCCCCATAGTCATTGGAAACTTGATTGGCTCAATCCTCTGCCAGGTCATAGCGAACCCCATAATCTATCATTTGGGCTATATGCCTACCTGGCGGCCGGGAATGACGATTATCTACACCCAATTTGCTACATCTTTTGATGTTTGGATAAGCGTTGGCGCTGGTTTTGCTGGGGCGGTGGCTATACTCGGTTTCTATAGTATGGGAAAGCTTCTCTTAGCTGCAAGAAGACAAGCGCCAGGCAGAAAAGGCATACTGGCTCCACCACCCGGGCGAGGAGATTTTCCCCTCAGCTTAGCGATTGGTATGTGGTTTACCGGCACGCTTGCCTCCGTGATTATCTGCCACAAGCTCGTCCCTAAATTCCCCCTCTGGATACTCGTCTTCTTCGCCTTCCTCTGGACTCCCCTTAACTCCTATATCTCAGCGAGAATGATTGGCTTCGGCGGCTCCTTCCCTGGAATTCCTTACCTAAAGGAGGCGACAATCGTCTTAAGCGGATACAAGGGGGTGGATATATGGTTCGCCCCCATTCCTCTTGCAGATTATGGAGGCACGGCACAGTTCTTCCGGGAGGTCGAGCTGACGGGGACTAAATTCACGAGCATCCTGAAGGCGGAGGCTTTGATGTTCTTCGTCATCCTGGCTTTTTCCTTCCTCTATTGGCAGTATATATGGAAACTGCGTCCCATTCCTGACCCCGCCTATCCCTTTGCCCAAAAGATGTGGCCTCTGAATGCAATGCAGAGCGCCCTCATAATGACAGCGAATCAGAACCCCGAGCAAGCTTGGCTTTTGAAAGCTTTGAAATTCAAGGTCATAGGGGCAAGCTTCGGCTTGGGACTTATCATCTATGCTCTTATTAACTACCTTGGACTTCCCGTGATGCTTTTCTATGGATTCGTGGGTGGTATAAATGCGGTGCCAGGAAATACCCTGATGATTTTCCTTGGCGCTCTCCTCGGCAGATATTATTTTGCCAAGAGATTTGGAGAGCATAGGTGGCGTGCCTATACTCCCGTGCTCGCCGCAGGTTATGGTTGTGGTTGGGGACTTGTGAGTATGATATGTATTGCCCTTACCCTTATCGCTAAATCAGTGAGCTATATGCCTTATTAATTCTGGAAAGGAGGAATGAAAGATGAGAACGATTAAGGCAGGCATTATTGGGACTGGCTTCATAGGACCCGCTCATATAGAAGCTGCGAGGCGACTGGGATTCGTTGAGATAGTCGCTTTAGCGGAGGCTGATTTGGAGACAGCAGAGAGGAAAGCGAAGCAATTAGGGGTTCCTCGTTATTATGGGGACTACAGGGAAATGTTGGAGAAGGAAAAGGATATAGAGGTCATCCATAATTGCACGCCTAATTATCTTCATTATGAGATAAGCAAGAACTGTCTCCTTGCAGGCAAGCATTTAATCTCAGAGAAGCCCTTGGCGATGAACTCTCGGGAGTCAAGGGAGCTCGTTCTTCTTGCAAAGGAGAAAGGGCTTGTCAATGCGGTTGATTTCAACTATCGCCATTACCCCCTCGTCCAACAGGCAAAGATGATGGTTGAGAAAGGGGAGGTTGGGAAAATTTATGGAGTCTTCGGCACCTATGAGCAGGACTGGCTATACCTTGAAACCGATTACAACTGGAGGATTGAGCCGGAATTGGGAGGGGAATCAAGGGCTGTTGCGGATATAGGAACCCACTGGTGCGATACCGCTCAGTTCATCACGGGGTTAAAGATAAAGGAAGTTTTCGCCGATATGGAGATAATCCACAAGACACGCAAGAAGCCGAAGAGGCCGATTGAAACCTATGCGGGTAAGGAGCTGACGCCTGAGGATTACGAGGAGGTTCCTGTTTCCACCGAGGATTATGCCAGCGTTCTCCTCCGCTTTGAAGGAGGAGCGGTAGGTGTCTTCACTGTTTGCCAGGTCTTCGCTGGGCGAAAAAATAGGCTCTATATAGAGATAACGGGCTCAAAATGCGCCCTTGTTTGGGACCAGGAGGACCCCGAAAGGCTTTGGATTGGCAGAAGAGAAGCGCCGAATCAGGTGCTGATGAGGGACCCTTCTCTCCTTCATAAGGAGGCAAAGGAATATTGCCACTATCCCGGCGGGCATCCCGAGGGTTATCCAGATGGTCTAAAGAATTTCCTCCGTAATGTTTATAGATACATTGCGGAAGGAAAGGACCCCAATAGGGACCCTTGTGATTTTCCCACCTTTAAGGACGGACATTATGAGATTTTGATGGTTGAGGCGGTTTTGAAAAGCGCAAGGGAAAAGAAATGGGTTGAGATAAACTACGACCTTTAAGGGAAACAAAAAAGACATTTTCTCGTCTATATATAGTGTAAGGAATAGTGAGCGAAAGTGAGGAACTATTTGAAGCTATTTCTTGTTTTGCTTTGCCTCCTTCCCGTGCTTGCTTTTCCCCTCACGAGGGAAGAGGAAATAAACCTCGGCAAGCAAGCGGCAGCGGAGGTGGAGAAGCAATACCGTCTTTACGATAACAAGGAAATCCTTGAGAAAGTGGATAAGATAGGGAGGACTATAGCGGCCGTCTCCGAGGACCCAAATTTGCCCTGGACATTCAAGGTCGTTATCTCCGACGAGGTAAATGCTTTCACCTTACCTGGCGGTTTCGTTTACATAACGACGGGACTCTTGTCCTTCGTCAATACGGATGACGAACTTGCTGGAGTAATAGCCCACGAGATAGCCCACGCTGCACGCCATCACTTTATAAAATTAGCCGAGGAGCAGGCAAAGACGGAGAAGAAATTAGCCCCTTTCTTGTTGGCTGCTCTTCTGGGGACCAAGGGGAGCGATTTCGAGAACATATATCTTGGACTTCAATTGATAGAGATAGCGAAGATGCATAGCTATGGACAGGCTCTTGAGGAGGATGCTGACTTATCAGGAGCGAGATATTTGATAAGGGCTGGAAAGTATAATCCCGCTGGAATATTGACCTTTTTGGAGAAGTTGGCGAGGATGGAGGAGAGGGGAGTTAAACAGGAGCTGGGAATCCTCCAGACCCATCCATATGCGAAGGAGAGGGTCTCCGCTCTACTATCCTTTCTCAAGTCCTCGTCAGTGGAAATAAACAGGAGGAGGGCTGGGGGTCTATTTGTTGTTAGGCTGCAACATACAGGAGATAGCGTTGCTGTTTATATAGATAAGCAGTTGATTGTTCAGCTTAATTCCTCTGGAGCACAGGCGGCGCAGAAGTTCGCTGAGTTGCTTGATTCTCTATTGGACAAAAACCCGAGGGTATGGGAAGTAGGGGCAAGGAGATTACCTAACGGCAATGCAGGGGTAGTGGCGAGGGGAATGGTTTTGCTTGAGATTTCCCCCGATATTATGCTTGACAAAACACAGGATACATTTGCCTTTGCTCAAACTGTTGCGGAGAATATTCGCCGCCGCCTCTTGCAGGACTTTCTTGACCAAATATATTAAAACGGAATAAAAGAACCTCAAAAAAGGAAAAGCCTCAACTGGTAGATGCTTTGTTTTCCCCAAAAGCGAAAATCCACTCCTTGATTTTCTCAATTGGAATTTCCTCTACAAGGATTAAAGAAGTAGGTGGGATTAGGAGGAAGACCCCAGCGATTACCCCCGAGTCATTGAAGGCAAAAGCGATAGACAAGGAAAGAAAAACCGCCCTCAGCCAAAGGGAGGAATTCTCCTTCGGGATAAAATAGTTGAAAGTCCAATATATTAAAAGGAACAAAGTTTGGACAACAAGGGGCACCGTCCAGTCGCTTAGACGCAAAAGCTTAATGTTCGTCAACACCTTCCTTTGCGCTATTTCCGCAAGGTCTCCAATCCTGCCCAAAAGCAATCCTCGGAACGCTAAGCCTATATGGGTGCTCTTCGTTAATGTATCAATTATTATGGGGAAAACGAAAAGAATTGAGAAAAAGACAATGACATATATAAGAACCCCTTTTCTGTTTTTTATCCGAGAAAAAAGAAGATAGATAAAGGTTATTATGGCGGTTAGGAAGCCACCCCAGTTTGCTCCCCACCAGGGTGCTCCGAGGAGAAGACAGATTGCCGCCCAAGCCATCCAGGTTCCCCAAAAGCTGGGGTAGTAGTAATTTAAGAGGAGAGAACAACCAACGAGTAGCCCAGCGAATTCGTTTCCGATGCCATAATAGCGTGCTCCCTCTTCTACGGAGTGTCCCATTCCGGAGGCGGCCATAAGTTTTCCCCCTAACATCGCGTCAATGGATATCAAGAAGGAAAGGACGAGAGCTAGGTAGAGAGGGGATTTTTTGGGGTCAAGGAGGGAGAGTGTAAAGATGATGAGGACGAGCAGGGGAAGGAAGATAGCGAGTTGCGTTCCGGTTAAGGGAAAGGGAGAGAGAACAAGGGAGGCAAGGGGAAGGATGAAGGGGAAAAGGGCGAGGTAGCGAAATCCCCGATAGCCTAAGGGAAGGATGAAGGCTAAGAGAAAGAAACCAACGGTCAAACCTATTATGTTTGCGCTGATTATTCTATGAATCGTCCAGCTGCGCATGCAATTTTGCCGGATTTCCTGGAGCATTTCTATTTGGTGCTCAGCTGGCTTTGGGAACATCTTTCTTCCCAAATAAAGTTTTTCAACTCTGCCGAAAAAGGATAGTATAGTGGGGGCGAAATCGTAGAGGGAAACAACGCCAAGCGTCTTCGTTGTGGAGGATGTTAATAAACCTCGCCATTCTTTCCCAAAAATCACGATGGGGGAAAGGGTATAGCCTTGGCTAAGGGAGAACCTGCCTGGGTAAGGAGAGATAAGCACGAGGATGTCGTTATTTTTTAAAAAATGGAGTATATAAGCTATTAAATCATCAATATCCTGAAGGATTCGACTTATAAAATATGTGCGCATTGAGGGGCTGATGAAGGGATATTGGAGGTCTATCCGGAGGGAATCGCCAGTTTCAAGGAAAATGAAAGAATTATCAAAGGGAAGATAGCGTAAGAGCTCCTTCTTCAAGGCGGGGAAATCAGTGCGAAGACCACCGGGGAATTTCGCATCTCGTCTCAATAACTGCCAATCAATCTTTCCTCTTTTTATTATACCCCTTGAACTCATAAGGACACAGCTTGCCTCCCTATGTGGTTCAGTTAAGGTATCTGCGTTTCCCAAGAGGATTAGCTTTATCCCTTTCTCAAGGAGCAAATCCCCAAGGAGGGAATATTTAACTTTTCCCTTAAGGGAAAAGTTGCTATTTGCTATTTGGGGTAGACCGATGTGGAAAAGGGAATTAGAGGGAGGGGGAAAGCCCCAATTTCTGAGGAAAAGCTTGTTTGCCTGCTCCTGCAAAAATGATTCGTTTGAAGAAAAGCAGAGACGGGCTGCCTCTTTCGTTGCGAGTCTTCTGGCGCTTCCCATAGAGAGGTAAGCGGACTCTGAGGGGAAGTTTTTATTTAGCCTGCAATTAACAAGCCCAATTGCTCCATTTTCCATTATGAAGTGGATGTTATCTTTTCCTGCCTGGATAATGTCCTCCAAGCTTATGCCTGGGATGGAGACAACAACGACTTTCCTCGCAAGAAGAAAAGAGGTGAGGAAGAGAAAAAAGAGAACCCGCTTCATTATCAATTAATTTAACCAACGAATTAGATGATTTCAAGTTTTTAAAAATTGCGGAAAGATGAAGATGTTGAATTTCCTTATGAAGCTTATTTTGTCCGTTTTACCTTTAGTATAGAGTTTGATATGTGGTTTTGTAGCATAAATCCTATAAAAATACATTTGTTTAAAATCCT
>JBMFMH010000018.1:0-23224 GCA_049970775.1 bacterium
TGAATAAATCACAAGTCATATTAATATAATAACCTCCTCACCTCATTATAAGATTGTAGAAAAAAACCATCCACTGAATTTCTTTGATTATTCTCTCCCACTTCCTTCTGGTGAAAAGAACCTCATTGAACTATTTGGACAAGAAAAGGGTCTCCCTTTCCCCATATCTCATCAACATCCTAGCGCATTATTCAGCAAAGCTCACTTTAATATTCCCAAGTGGAAAGAAGATGGAGGTTGCCGATGTGGACATTTCTCAATCCCGCTTCCTTAGCTTTCGCTAGACACCTTTCCGCATGCTTGCGGGAAGTTGTGGGGAGTTCCATCATCTGAAAACAAGGGTAAAAGGCGAGAAGGGCAAAGGGAATATCTTTGTTTAGAGATGCTATGAAGTTTGCTATTCCTTCAACCTCTTCCTCATCAACATAGCCGGGAACAAGTAGAGTGCTGGCTATAAGAAAGGGAGGGTCGGGACGCTTTTGGATGTATTTTGCCAGAAAAGCAAAGTTATCAAAAACCCTATCCCTTGCATTGGTGCCTGTTAAGGCGAAATAGACCTCCCTCGTCCAAGCCTTAATGTCTATCTTTATGCAACCACCACTCCGCAAGGAGAGCTCCGCCATTTCTTCCAATTTTTCCCTTGACACACTACCGTTTGTTTCCCAGCAAATCCTCAAAATCCCACCCTTTCTCCTCTCTAAAGCGAGCTCAGCTGATTTTACAGCGAATTCAATCTGGGGAGTAGGGTCTCCGCCGAAAAAGCATATACAGCTTACCCTTTCCGATAAATCCTCAAGGAGTTCCCCGATGCTTCTTTTTCTGCCAAGCGTTCTGTAATGCCAATTTTGACAGAAAAGACAATTGAAGCTACAGGCTCCGAAGAAAACGGCGAGGTTGTAATAACCTATCTCCGCCCGTGGGGAATGAGAGTAGCGAGGGAAACCGCTTCCGCTACAACCTGGACAAACCCAATCAGCGACACAATTTGTTGGGAGAGGGTCCTTATACCAGTCAACGATTGCATCATCACCAGCTAAAGGAACCACCTCGCCTCCTTTCGCAACTCTTGCTCCACAAACCCCTATCTCCCCCTCCTTTAACAAGCAAGCGTTGGCACACATCCCGCAAGCGATATCCCCATTCCTATGAGGGAAAGAAGGGAGCTTATAAGTGGAACGAATCCGATTATGTCTTTCCCCTACTTGTGAGAGGAGAGAAGGATTAGATAGGAGGCAATCTCGGCAAGCTCCGATGACCTCTGAAAAGAGCTTCTCTTCACCGCAAACTGGACAACGCTTAAACCAAGTTATTGGTCTTTTCACCCTTATTTTTCTTGATTACTCCTCTAATCTGGGAAAGGAGGAAATTCGCAGACGAGCACATCCCATAGGTATGAGCCTTATTTCCTCTAATGGCATATCGGAGTGCACGGGACTATCGGGCAGCAAGCCAACCATCCCTCGCTCTTCCTTCCACTCGGGCAAAATCCTTCCCTTGGCGACTATCTCTATGGGTGCTCCCTCCAAGCTGAAGGGCTGAAAGGGCAAAGCTCCATTTCTCTTTATTATCTTAAAGGAACTTGCGGGATTTTTCAGGTCAACGAGCAAGGCGTAGTTCCAAGGGGTAGTGGGATAAACCTCATAGGCTGGCCACTCATCCGTCCCTCCATAACGCACCCACTTCTCCCCTATCTTTAAAGAATAAGTAAGCGGTCCTCTATCAACCGATATCGCATTGTGATTCTTCTCCCATACCCTAACTTTTATCTCCATAGGTAGGATAAGGGTGAGCATATCGCCGTTTTCCCATACTCTATCAATTACTATGTAAGAAAGGGGCTTAGCTTTAATCTGCAATTCCTTTCCATTTAAGAGAATTTTCGCTGAATCGCACCAGCGAGGAACCCTCAGATACAAGGGGAATTTCACTTCTTTATTCATCATAAAATTGAATTTAATTGTTTCATCAAATGGATAGTTTGTTTCCTCCAAAATTTGAACCTCCTCTCCTTCTCCCACCTTTGCCCTCACTTTGCAGGGAGCGTAAAGAACCGAAGCCAATCCCTTGTCCCTCGTTGCCATCCAGAGATGCTCGGAGAAATAAGGCCAGCCGTGAGAATGATTATGTTGGCAACAGCGATAGCTGTAGGGATTATAGGATAGCATTTCGCCACCATTTTGGATGAGGGGTGAATGGTCCTGGCTGTCAAGCTGAATCATATTTGGGGCGGTTAGGTAATGAAGGGCTTTCAAATCGGGTGTGAGAGCGGCGGGAAGGGAATTGAAGGCGATTTCCTCGCAGCGGTCAGCATAAATTGGGTTTCCCGTTATGGAAAGCAGAATCTCGTTTGAGAACATAAACTCAACTATGGAGCAGGTCTCAGCTGCTTGGCGTGGGTCTGTATAGCCGGGACGACAGTTCTCATCGGCGCCGAACATACCACCAGGCACTTGCCCATAGATTTCCATAACCGTTCTATAGTTCCTCTCTGTTGCCTCTAAATAGCGAGGGTCCTTTGCCTGCTGGTAGAACTGGGCTGGCTCACGAAAACCTTGACATATGTTGACACCATGCCAGGTAGGAATGCCGTTTGTCCAATCCGCGGTTCTTTCGTGGATTATCTTTGCCAAATCCAATAGCCACTTCTCACCCGTGCGATTATAAAGCCAGTAGATGCTGTCAAGATTATCTCCGCCCCTCCATTTCTGCCAGCTTCCCGGGAGGAGGTTTTCCTTGGGTTGACTCATCTGCCAGCGGAAGTATTTCTCCATAAAGGGAAGAATTCTCTTGTCACCTGTGGCATCGTAGAAGGAGCGTAGGACATAAAGCATAATCATATTTGGCCACAAATCGTTGTTTCGCTTGTTCTCTCTCGGACCAAAGAATCCATCCTCTTCCTGGCTTGAAAGAACAGCCTCAATCCATCTTCTACCCTCTTTTATTATTCTTTCGTCTTTAAGGATATAGCCGAGGTCAACGAATCCTTTAAGCCAATAAGGGAGTTCCTCCCAACCTCTTTCCCCCTCGCCCTTCGGGCTAGCCCAAGCGCTCCCTTCAAACGAACACCAGGGGCTTATCTCCATAAGATGACCGCAGAGCCCGTTAGCCATTAAAAGGAGTTGATGCCTCAGCCATCCCCTTGGTTCAATCGCGCCGAGGGGAAGCTTTAGGAGAGGATTGGGAAGGAGGGGAGGACGATTTCCGATGTAGTAAGGATTTTCCCCTTCCAGGGGTGGAAAATCAAGGGTATAAACTCTCATAGTTTCCGCCCCCTTACCAAAGGAGAGGAATAGGAAAAGAGAGAGAAGGACAAGGCTAACTTTTCTCATATCTACGATGATATTCGCTTGTTGTTCTATTATCAAGCTGTTTTATAATCCCATATAAAGTGTGGTGAAGAACCGGAAGAAAATTCCTCTCAGATGCAGAGGAGGAAGGGCCGTGCACTTGCATGAACCTTTGAGCTCGTGTCATTGTTTTTCCACCAAATTTCAGCGGAGCACCTATAGGGCATAAGAGCCCGAATAGATGCGAGCGCAAGCGAAGCAATCCCCACCCTTCCGTCATTGCGAGGAGCGAAGCGACGAAGCAATCTAAAGAGAGATTGCTTCGGATTTCTCTTTGGAAATCCTCGCAATGACGAAAATGCCCCCTTTTATTGAAAGGGGTGGCAGGCGATAGCCTGACGGGGTATTTTATGTCATTTCAATGCTTTCCGAAGGAAAGCATCGCAATCTTTTATTTGTAGCTTTGCTTCGCCTCGCTCCTTACAATTCCCCTTCCACGAAGGGGTGCCGAGCGAAGCGAGGCGGGGTAGTTATTGGAACATCCCGCCAGACCTCGTCCGTCTTGCACTCCTTTACAAAATATTGTAAAATATAGGTGGTGATGGGTAATGTTTAAGAATTTATATCTTTCACTCGGTCTTGCTGTGCTTTTCTTTGTCGGAGGTAATGGTTTTTTGGCTGCAAGTGAAGAACGAGGAAGGGAAACATATCCACTGGCGTTATCCGCTTGTTATGCGGAATTGAATAAGACCTATAAAGAAGCCCTCACCGCGGCGCAAAAGATAGGGGATGTTTATCTTCGTTCTTGGGAATTGAAGGAGATAGCGAAAGCTATGGCGAGAGCGGGAAGATTTGATGAAGCCATAGAAGCTGCGGAGAAAATCAAGGAGCCTGGGGACTACTCGCAGGCATTGAGCGTTATCTCGGAGGAGCTTTCTCGCGATTGCCAAAAGGAAAGAGCCATAAAACTGCTGAAGCAGGCGCTTAAGAGCGCTGAGAAAATATCCTCAAAAAGCAAGAAGGTGGAAGTTTTGAGCGAAATAGCCAGCGCTATGGCATCTGTTGGTCAAAAAGAGGAAGCAGGTAAGATATTGGAGCAAGCGTCCAAGTTGGCTCAAGAGGCAAAACAGGAGTGGGAGTGGCAATCTCTATCCTTTTTAATTTTATCCAATATGCTGAATATGGGGCAATTTGAAAAGGCGATGGAAACCGCCCAGCAAATAAAAGACGACTTCGCCCGCGCTGAGGCGCTATGCATCATCGCTGGAATTATGGCTTTTACTCCTCAAAGAGAGAAGGCGCTCAAAATATTGGAGCAAGCAATTGGGACTGTGGAAAAGGCAAGCGATTTAGCTTATCCTAACGAGTATATCAAACCGCAGACATTGTGTTCCATTGCGGGTTCAATGGTTATGATGGGGGAAAAGGAGCGTGCTTTAAAGATGCTGGAAGAAGCTCTAACGCTAAGCCAAAAAATAAAAGATTATAGCGAACACGCACGAATATTGACAAATATCGCGGAAATTTACTCAAATGCTGGCGAGAAAGAGAAAGCTTTCAACCTATTGAGCAAGGCTATTGAATCCGCCGAGAAAATTGTTATAGAGCCATCTATGGAATATTTCATTGAAGAGGCTACGAATGCGGCAGGTAAATGCGGGATAAAGATTAAAATAAGCACCAACTATATGCGTGCAGAAGCGCTTAGCGAGATAGCCAAAGTTATGTCGGAGGTTGGTAGGAAAAAGGAAGCATTAAGCATATTTAGAAGAGCGTTAAAATATGCACAGGAAATCAAGAATGAGTTGGAAAACTCCCATACTTTAAATCAAATCGTTTTAAATATGGCGTGGGCAGGCTTTCCTAAAGAGGCATTTGATGTTGCGAAGAAAATCCGCAATCCTTATAAGCGGTTGGATGCCTTAGCTACTGTCATCTCGGTGATGAAAGCTCCTTCAGCAAATTTTTAGTCTCTCCAAGATATCCATCTATTTCCTGCTCACTCACATAGGTGAACCTTTCTATAACCTCTTTCCATTGCCTATATGTTGATAGGTATTCCATAAATTGCCTCTCCGCTTCTTCAAGGAGTTTCTGTGCTTCTTTCTTGTTTTCTCGCAAAATCATCTTAGCCAATTCCAATTTAGCAATGGGATAAGCTGGCTCCTTGAAAAAAGCTATCGGTTTCGTCTCCTCGTAGGGGCTTTTCTCTATCTCCAATATCCTCTGGAAAATCCTTTTCGCCTCCACCATCTTTCCTTCCTTTTTGAGAAGCTCGCCCAAAGCAACATATGCAGGAAGGGAATGCGGGTCCACTTCCAGCGTTTTCCTGAACCATAACTCCGCTTCTTGTTTTCGCCCCAAAGAAAGGAAAGTCTTCCCCAATTGATAGAAGTTGGGAGGATAGGGATGTTGAGCAAGCGATTCCCTCATTAATTTCAGCCCTTCCTCTTTATTTTTCTCCATCCTAATCAAGCCCAGATACCATCTTGCTTCTCCTTTAAATGGGGCTAACTGCAGGGACAATTTGAAGCATTCCTCCGCCCGCCAAGGGTCGTCTCTTAGCGCTTTCTTACCAGCCTCAAGATAATGATTGGAGAGGGCTAAATCAGCTGTAAGTAAAAGCAAGATGAGAGGAAATAAAGCGAAGCCCTTTTGAATCCGCTTTCCTTTTAACCCAATTTGGGAAGCGGAGAGCCCGGAGAGGAGAAAGAGGAGGAAGAAATTAGCGATTATCTGCCAATCGTAATCCACCAAGGAATGGAGAGCTGAGGCGAAGATTCCGCTGAGGAGTGAACCCAAAAGAAAGGCTTCATTTTGGGGAAGCTGTGGATGGCGCTTGTGAATGTGATAAGTAAGCAGGAAGAGAAAGGAGAGGAGGGCAAGCAATCCCTGGATGCCGAGCTCGCTTGCGAATTGGAGATATGAATTATGAGCAGTCCTGCTGAAGCCACCTATGGCAAAGCGTGGGTAAACAAGCTCAAATGTTCCGCTACCCCAACCCAAAGGTTTCGCTTTTATCATTTCCATTGATGATTTCCAAAGGAGCGTGCGGAAGGCACCTGACTGTGCCGCTTCAATTGTTCCTCCACCAGCTACCCTCCTGCTAAGCGGCTTTAGGGAACCGGAAAGATAAGCGAGGAGGGAGAAAAAAAGTAAAAGGGGAATGCCTTTCTTCAGAAAGGCAGCATAGGTTTTCAGCCTTATCATAACGATGAGAAGGAAAATAGAGGCGCCAGCGAGGGCAACGAAGCCACCACGAGAGCCGGTGAGGAAAAGGGCGAAAAGCTGGGCGATTAATAGTAAGCCCAAGATAATCTCTCCTTTTCGTGAGATTAGGTAGAGGACGAGGGTGGGAAGGATGGTTGTGGCGAGGAAACCCGCCAATATGTTTGGGTTGATGAAAGTGGAGAAAATGCGCCAGGTTGGGTCGCCCATAATGAAACGAGCCCGAAAGTATTCCACGATGCCGTAGAGGGCGATGAATCCCGAGGAAAGGGAGAGAGCGAAAAGGACAGGCTTTTCCTCTTCCTTCTCTAATCTGAGAGCGAGAGGGAAAATAGAGAGGCAGGATATTATGCGGAGGGCTTCCTTTAAGGAAGCGTCTTTATCTATTGACCAAATTAGGGAAATGAGGGAAAAGAAGGAAAAAGCAAGGAGGGGATAATAAAGGGGAGAGGAGTAAATTTCCCCTTTTAGGGCGAGGAGGGAAAAAGCGAGGAGCAGGAGGATTTGGGGGAGATAGAAGTTGAGGCTGGCGGGGAGAAAAGCGCCTCCACCGCTGAGCGGGGGAATGATAAGGACGAGAAAGATGACGAGGAAAAGGGAAGGTTTTTTCAATTTAGATGGATTATAATCTTTTAAGGGTTTGAATTCAAGTTGGTTGAAGTGATTGACTATTTAAATATCTGCATTATAATCGGAAAATATAAAATTATTAAAAACGAAAAAGGAGGGAGTAAGAAAATGAAGATAGGATTTCTTACTGATTACAGCGAGGAAATCGTTCGCTGGGCGAGCGAAGTAGGTTTCGGCAGCCTGGAGCTCGCCGCAAGCCCGGGTTCTTCCCTTGATGCGGAGAAGTTGACGAGCAGGGACATAGACGATGTGAGGAGGGTATGTGAGAAAAACCGCATAGAGATATCCGCCCTCGGTTTCTATCCCAATCACCTTGACCCCGATGAGAAGATACGAGAAAGAATAAAGAACTACTTCCTCAAGTTGATAGATATCGCAGCGGAGATGGATGTGCGGGTTATCTGCACCTTTGCGGGAAGGGTTCCCGAGCTATCAATTGAGGAAAATATCCCCATCTTCAAGGAAGTTTTCGCCCCCTATATTGAGAAGGCTGAGCGGAGAAATGTGAGGATTGCCATTGAGAACTGCCCTATGATGGGAGGACATCCCTTCCGTGGCATCAACATCGCCTTCACCCCTGAGGCTTGGGAGATGATGTTTGAGGCGGTTGATTCCCCTTACCTCGGCTTGGAATATGACCCTTCCCATCTACTCTGGCTACAAGCGGATTACATCCAAGCGATTAGGGATTTCGGTGAGCGCATATTCCACATCCATGCCAAGGATACCGAGATATTTTATCACAAGCTGGGGAAGGCAACTATCTATGGCACAGGATGGTGGCGCTACCGCATACCAGGTTGGGGAGAGATTGACTGGCAAGCGGTTATCTCCGCCCTCCACGATGTGGGCTACAGCAACAATCTGGATATAGAGCACGAGGACCCCGTCTTCCACGGTGAGAGGTTCAAGGAGGGGCTTCTCTTGGGTCTCAAACATCTCTCTCAATTCGTAATTTAACCTTTGGAGGTTAGTCAAGATGAAGAAAGTGAGAGTAGGCATTATTGGAATAGGAATTGGAAAGGTTCACCTTGAAGCATATAAGAAGAACCCGAAGGCGGAAGTCCTTGCTCTCTGCGATTTGCGTGAGGAAGAAACGAAGAGGTTAGCGGAGGAGTATGGGGTCAAATACACCTTCACTGATTATAAGAAGCTTTTGGAGATGGAGGAGATAGATGCGGTATCAATCTGCACGCCCAACTATCTCCATATGCCGATGACCGTTTCTGCCCTTGAGGCGGGAAAGCATGTTCTCTGCGAGAAGCCTCCAGCGAGGAATGTGAAGGAAGTGGAGAAGATGAAGGAAGCGGTGGAAAGGACGGGAAAGAAGTATATGACAGCTCTGGTTCAACGATTCAGCGCTGAAGGTCGCTATTTGAAGAAGCTTGCTGAGGAAGGTTTCTTTGGTGAGATTTATTCAGCAGTTGCCCTTTGGCAGAGGCGGAAGGGAATCCCCGGAATGGGAGGTTGGTTCACGCAAAAGGAGAAGGCGGGAGGAGGACCCGTAATAGATATAGGTGTTCATATCCTTGACCTTGTTCTTTACATAATGGGTTATCCCAAAGCGGTAAGCGTTAGCGCTGAAACCTATGCAAAGTTCGGTCCCTATGGTGAGGGAGCGGGAGGATGGGGGATACCTGAGGCGGGCGGGATATTTGATGTTGAGGACCTCGCTAATGCCCTTATAAGATTGGAGAACGGGGCGACGATTTTACTACAGGTCAGCTGGGCTTCTCATATAGAGCGTGACCGCCTGGGAGCTTCTTTACAGGGGACGAAAGCGGGAGCGGAATGGGGTCCTCTTCGCCTGTTCACTGATATAGGAGGGCAACCCGTTGACATTGTTCCCCATTTACCTCCCACTGATGCATTTGCTGGTGAGATAGACCACTTTCTTGACTGCATTTTGGAGGATAAGGAGCCGATACCAAACATAGATGAGGCGATTGCGATACAGAGCATCTTGGACGCCATTTATAAATCAGCGAAATCCCACAAGGAAGTGAAGGTTTAGGGTAAGCCGAACCCAATTTTTTAATCTTAATAGAACCTAGTCCCCTGAAAGGGGATGTAGGGGCTTGTTGATTAGGCCTCCTTTTCCCCAAATGTATGCATAATTCAAATTCAAAAAAGAGTTTTAACTCCTCTGGATGGGGCATTAAAGGGAAATTAGAATAAAAAGTTTTATTATGTTATGGAATCATACATTTTCCTTGACGATGGAGGGTGGGTTGCTTATTATAAAAAAGAAATGCTTGGTCTTGGTCCTCTCTTGAAAACCCTTTTCCAAAGAATAGGGATTCCCACCCTTTGGGCTGAGCCCCTGCGAGCGATAATAGTCAGCATCGTTCTGCTTGCTTGGATAATGCTCGTTGTTATGGTTCTTCTCTGGCTCCTTCGCAGGTTCATCGCCTATATGCAGAGCAGGTTGGGTCCCAATAGAGTGGGTCCGGAGGGACTTCTCCAGCCGGTGGCTGATGCCACCAAACTCCTTATCAAGGAGGATGTTACTCCCGCGGCGGCGGATAAAATTATGTTCAGCATAGCCCCCGTCCTCATATTCTTGCCCGCCTTCCTCATATACCTCGTTATCCCCTTTGGAAAGGGAATGGTTGCTAAGGATTTCAACATAGGGATAGTCTTTGCCTTAGCGGTTGGAGGTGTAACCTGCATAGCGATAATCCTCGCTGGTTGGGCGAGCAATAATAAATATTCTATATTGGGTGGTATGCGCTCCGCAGCTCAGCTGATAGCCTACGAGGTCCCGATGGTTTTCTCCCTTCTCGGCGTTATTATGCTCTCAGGGACATTTAGAATGGGGGGAATCGTTGAGGCGCAATCGGGGGGATTTTGGGGAGTTATTCCTCGCTGGTTCATTTTCTATCAGCCACTCGGCTTCCTCGTCTTTTTCATCTGCGCTCTCGCCGAGCTCGGTCATCTACCCTTTGACCTCCCAGAGGGGGAATCGGAGCTAGTTGCTGGCTACAGTGTGGAATACTCGGGAATGCGCTTCGCCCTTTTCTATCTATCGGAGTTCTCCAACGCCTTCGCCCTCTCAGCGATAGCAGTAACGCTTTTCCTGGGTGGTTGGAAACCTCCCCTCGCCTTCATCCCCGATTGGCATATACTATCACCTTTTTGGTTCATTTTGAAAGTAGGGATAATGGTCCTCTTTTTAATGTGGCTAAGAGCAAGCATAGTTAGGGTGAGGATAGACCAGGTCCTTTCCCTTGGCTGGAAGGTCCTCCTTCCCGTTTCAGTTTTCAATTTGCTGATTACGGGTGGGCTGATGTTGATATGAGGGTTATATGGCAGATGATTCTCACCCTTTGGAGCGTCCTTAAGTCCCTCACGATTACCTTTCTTTATTTTTGGAGAAAGAAGGTCACTGTGCAGTATCCGGAGGAAAGGATAGAGCATCCAGCTAGGTTCAGAGCGGCGGTTGATGTTGATGTGGAAAAGTGCATCGCTTGTGGGATTTGCCAGCGGGTTTGCCCTAGCGATGTAATAGAGATAGAGGTTTGGAGAGTAAAGGAAGGGGAGAAAGAGGTGAGGAAGCCTCGTGCATTCACAATTAACTTGGCTCGTTGTATGGTGTGTGGACTCTGCGCCGAGCATTGCCCAACGGGAGCGATAAGGATGACGCAGGAATATGAGCTGGCAAGTTATTCAAGGGAGTCGCTTCTCAGGAGGCGTGCATAGATGACAGTGGAAAGCTTCGCTATTTACAGCGGATTTTTAATCTCCGCCTTCCTAGCGGTTGGCGGCGCTTTAGGCGTCGTGCTTCTTCCCAATCTTGTCCATTGTGCCTTTTCCCTTGCTATCTCCCTTTTGGGGGTGGCAGGTATATTTATGCTTGCCGATGCTCCCTTCTTAGCGGTTATACAGGTTCTCGTTTATGTGGGCGGAATAGTTGTCCTCATTTTATTCGCGATAATGTTGACTCATAGGTTAATGGGAAAGGGAGAAAGGCAATTCAACAAGCAAAGCCTCCCCGCTTTCCTCTTTGTTTTTCTCCTCCTATCAATACTTCTGATAACCCTTTGGATCGATTGGGGCACAGTTAAGATGCTCAGGGATACCACCGCAACGATAGCTAGGGAGGTTTTTCGTGATTATTATCTTCCCTTGATGATACTATCTGTGGTGCTTTTTCTTTCCGCTGTAGGTGCGCTTGTATTAGCGAGGGATAGAGATTGATAGATACGAGAGCGATTTTAGTTGTATCCGCCTTGATATTTGCCATTGGGCTCTACGGAGCCTTGAGCAGAAGGAACGCTATCGGCATATTGATGTGCGTTGAGCTGATGCTCAACGGGGCAAACCTGAACCTTGTTGCCTTCTCCCGCCTGCACAACCTCCCCTTGGGACAGGTGTTTGCCCTATTTGTAATCGCCCTTGCGGCAGCGGCGGTAGTTGTTGGCTTGGCGATTATCATACTCGTCTACAGGCAATTGGAGGATGTAAATGTGGATAGGTTCAATCTGATGAAATGGTAAAGATGGAAAACCTTGCTATTTTAATTCCTCTGTTTCCCTTCATAGCCTCGGCGATAACAACTTTTTGGGGCAGACGCTCGCCGGGAAAGGGTGCCTACATACCCATTGCTTTCCTCTCCTTATCCACGCTTATCTCCTATTATCTCTTTTTTAAGCTAATTCCTTTATTCCCTTCCTTTTCATTTGAGGAGACCGCGGTTTGGCTGAGAGCTAATGGCTGGAAGGTTACAATCGGCTACCGTCTTGATGCCCTTTCCCTTTCTATGAGCTGTATGGTCTCCCTCGTCTCCCTCCTCATCCATATCTATTCCATTGGGTATATGGCGCAGGACAAACGCTACTCCCTATATTTTGCCTATCTTTCCCTCTTCACCTCCGCAATGTTAACATTAGTTATATCCAATTCCCTCCTTCTCCTTTACATCGGTTGGGAGTTGGTAGGGCTGTGTTCCTATCTGCTCATCGGATTTTGGTATGAACGCCCCTCCGCTTACCGTGCAGCCCAAAAGGCTTTTCTCACAACAAGATTTGGCGATTTAGGTTTCTTCATCGGCATACTTTACATCTTTCTCCAAATCCATTCCACTTCTTACGCCGATTTATCAAAGGCTCTTCCCCAACTTGGCGAGCACTTCGCCTTGATAGCGAGCCTCCTTCTTTTCTCTGGGGCGGTGGGCAAATCTGCTCAATTTCCCCTTCACATCTGGTTGCCCGATGCAATGGAGGGTCCCACTCCCGTTTCCGCCCTCATCCACGCAGCAACTATGGTAGCGGCGGGTGCTTATATGGTAGCTCGCCTTTACCAGCTATTTTCTTTCTCCCAGCTTACCCTTTTGATAATCGCAGTTGTAGGCATAATAACCGCGATAATGGCAGGATTGTTAGCTCTGGTGCAAAACGACATAAAGCGTATCCTGGCTTATTCCACGATGAGCCAGCTGGGTTATATGATGTTAGGGTTAGGAATGGGCAATATGCCGGCGGGAATCTTCCATCTTCTATCCCACGGATTCTTCAAGGCTCTTCTCTTTATGTCCGCTGGTTGTGTAATCCATCACCTTGAGACGAACGATATCTGGGAGATGGGTGGGCTTTGGCGAAGAATGCCCATAGCTTCCTTTACATTTCTCATCGGCATGCTATCCCTTGCAGGTATACCTCCTTTAGTTGGTTATTTCAGCAAGGAAATGGTCATCAGCGCCTCTTTCAAGAATTTCCCCTTCTTCGCCCTCGCATTATTCGGCGCCTATCTAACCGCTCTCTATATGGGCAGGGCTTTCATCGTTGCCTACATTCGTCCCTCAAAGGAGGAAGAGAAGCTGGAGGAAGAATGGGTGATGGCTATTCCCATCATCATTCTGTCCATCATTACTCTTCTCCTTGGATTAGTGGGGAATGGATTGATTCACATATTGGGAGGGCAGGGAGAGGAAAAGATTCCTTTATCCCAACTCTCTCTCTTATTCCCCATTGGCGGATTTCTTTCCGCTTATCTTCTTTATTCCTTCTCCTGGGACAAGGAGAGGATTTTAGCCCTGCTTAAGCCGATACATACCGCCCTTTTAAGGCGTCTTTACATAGATGATTTCTACATCGCTGTTTTCGTGAAGCCTTTGCTTTCCCTTTCCCGCCTTATGGCTAATTTCGACCTGAAAGGAGTTGATGGTTTAGTGAACACAATCGGTAGGGCAACGGTTATAGCTTCCTATTTACAAGGTTGGTTTGATAAATACATCGTTGATGGCTTCGTCAACGCAACCGCCTGGATAACGGGAGCTTTCAGCTTCATCCTCCGTTATATTCAGAGTGGTTATGTCCAGTTTTACCTTCTCATAGCCCTTATCGGGCTGATAATCTTCCTGTTGATTGGATGAGGTGAGGAGAAGAAATGCTTAGCATCCTTATCTTGATACCGTTAATTGGGAGCATCTTTATCCTCCTGCTTCCCAGTGAGGATAGAAAGCTTATTGAGAGAACAGCGCTTTTCTTTTCCGGTTTGGCTCTCTTTTATTCGTTGGCTCTTCTCGGGGTGCTTGATTTCAAGGTGGGTGGTATGCAATTGGAGGAGGTTTATAGATGGATACCGAGCATAAATGTCCGCTACCACATCGGAGTTGATGGGATAAGTCTTCCTTTGGTCGTTCTCACAACCCTGCTTACCTTCGTTTCCCTTCTTTACTCCACAATTGACATAGATAGAAGATTAAAGGAATATTATTTCCTTTTTCTTCTTTTGGAGTTTGGGATGCTTGGCGTGTTCATAGCTTTGGATTTCTTTCTCTTCTATCTTTTCTGGGAGGTCAGCTTGGTTCCGATGTATTTCATCATAGGGGTTTGGGGTGGTCCAAGGAAGGAATATGCTGCGATAAAGTTTTTCCTCTACACTCTTTTCGGCTCCCTCGCTATGCTCTTAGCCATTCTTCTTCTCTATTTCACTTCCTCCCCTCATACATTCGACATCCTTCAATTAGCCCAGCAGAAGCCCCTTTCTGGTAGGACCCTTTTAGAGGGCTTAGCGTTTCTCGGTTTCTTCCTTGCCTTTGCCATTAAGCTGCCATCTTTTCCCTTTCATACCTGGCTTCCCGATGCCCATGTGGAAGCTCCGACCGCTGGCTCGGTAATCCTTGCGGGAATCCTTTTGAAGATGGGAGGTTATGGTTTTTACCGGATTTTGCTTCCCCTCCTCCCCGATGCCTGTGCCCTCTATGCCCCATGGGTGGGGCTACTCGCTTTAATCAGCATAGTCTACGGGGCCTTGGTAGCGATGGCGCAGAGCGATTTCAAAAGGCTCGTTGCCTATTCAAGCGTTAATCATATGGGATATGTTCTCTTAGCTTTCACAGCTGCAAGCTTCACAGCGGGAAATTGGACGCAAAGCGCCTCCCTTGCCCTTACGGGAGGAGTTCTGGAGATGGTTGCCCATGGTTTGATAACCGGCTCGCTCTTCCTTTTAGTGGGGATGATTTATGTTAGGACGCATAATAGAGACCTCAATAAATATGGAGGCTTAGGGGCGATTCTTCCACGCTACGGGGGATTTCTCAGCTTCTTCTGCTTCGCCTCGCTCGGGCTTCCTGGCTTGGCTGGGTTCACTGCGGAGTTCACGATTTTCCTCGGGTCATTTCCCTCCGCCAAAGAATTCGTCGCTTTCGCTCTCCTCGGCGTTTTCGTCACTGTTTTCTTCTTCCTCCGCACCCTAAGCAAGGTTCTTCACGGACCGCTTAACCCCGTTTATGAGGGAACCAAAGATATAGGGATGATAGATATCCTTTCCCTTGCTCCCCTTGCCCTGGGGACATTCCTTATGGGAATCTATCCTTTCCCACTGATAGAGTTCATCCAATCCGCAATTAAAATGACGCTGGGTATAATGTGAGACGCTATGGGGAAAATCTTTCCTCTCCTTCCAGAAATAACCCTTTTTCTGAGCGTTTTTTTCTCCCTGATATTGGTGCTCCTAAATAAGGAGCGGGAATATATGTTCGCAATCGCTATAGGTGCTCTCCTCGTCTCAATGGAAGGGGTTATAGCGGATGCAGTCATCCTTCCCTTATACGGAGGAGTTATATTGGGTGGTGGGTTCGTCTTCGATTCCCTTGCTCTTTTTGTAAAGGGGGTCTGTATAATGGGAATGATGCTCGTTTCCCTTATTTCCGCAAGCTATATGCGGGGGAAAGCCTACGAAGGGGAATATTATGTGTTTCTTCTCTTATCTACTCTTGCGATGTGTTTTCTTGCCTCAGCTAACGACCTCCTTTTCCTTTACATTTCCCTAGAATTCCTCAGCATTGCAAGCTATATCCTCACTGGGTTCAGAAAAGATAACCCGAAATCAGGCGAGGCTGCCCTCAAATATTTTCTCTTCGGCGTTGTGCTCTCCGCCACGATGCTCTATGGTTTGAGCCTTCTTTATGGGATAAGCGGTGGGACGAGCTTCTCTTCCCTCTCTTTAAGCTTGAGGGATAGCCAGATAGCCAAGCTTGCCTTCGTTCTCGTTCTCGCCGGCTTTGGGTTCAAGATAGCGATTGTTCCCTTCCATATGTGGGTTCCCGATGTTTTTGAGGGAGCTCCCACACCTATATCCGCGCTTCTCTCCGTTTTCCCCAAGCTTTCCGCCTTCCTTGCTTTTTATCGTTTCCTCAACCAGTGCTACGGAGGGAAGGAGTGGATTCTCTTTATTGCTTGGTTATCTGTATTGACAATGACGCTTGGCAATCTGGTGGCGATTCAGCAGAGGAATATAAAAAGGCTTTTGGGTTATTCAACTATTGCTCACGCAGGCTACCTCCTTGTGGCATTGGCTCTTTCCCAAAATTATTGGGGAAAGTTTTCCCTTTTCTTCTACTTCCTTCCCTATATGTTTGCTAATATTGGAGCTTTTGGGGTGGCAATTGCGGTATATTTAAGGGAGGGGAAGGAGGATTTGGAGGATTTCCGTGGGCTCGTTAAGCGTTCGCCGTTCTCGGCTTCTTTGATGGTTTTTTTCCTATTGTCCTTGATAGGCATACCGGGGACGGGAGGGTTCGTTGGGAAGTTCTTCATTTTTGCCTCAGCGATTAAGGGAGGAATGGGCTGGTTAGCGATAATTTTGTTGATAAACAGCGTTATCTCCGCATTTTACTATTTGAAAATCGTTAAAGAGATGTTCCTTTCCGGAGATGGAAAGGAAAAATTGGAGGAGCCTTTCTCCTTGAAGTTAGCCCTCGCAACCTGCTTCATCTTCACTCTCCTCTTGATGTTCTATCCTCAACCATTCATATCAATCGTTCAATCCGCTTTGTCCACTTTTTAAAGCTGTAATGTGAAAACCTCAAAGGGTTTGAAGAGGTGTTTCACCTCTCCCTTAGGGAGTTCCAAGCGTCCTTCCACTTCCTTTGAGGTGGGATTTATTGCGATAATCCTCTTCTTACCCTTGTATTTTATCAGCACTACATCCAGGAATCCCGGATAAACTGAGGTTGCCGGTATCCTCTCAACATCCCCCAAAACATATTCAATTCCGATTTCTTTTAATTCCTTCAGAAGCTTGGGGAAATATTCCATAAGCTCAGAATTGAACTTGAAACCACTTTCCCAAACTCCGCTTTCCGTCGGATAAGCATCACCCCAGGCGTAGAAAAGCAGTCCTTTTGCTCCGTGGTTTAAAGCGAGATAGCTCATACAGCGAAGCTCCTCCGGGGTAGGGAAACGATTACGGGAATTAGCTGGTGGTTGACGATGCGCTTGAATGACGCCCCATACAGGCTTGCCCTTGCTTGCTTGAACCGCGCTCTCCACTGCTTCTCCTACCCAAGCCAAGCTGTCCGGCACACCCGCACCTATTGGATAGGGGTCAGTTCCCGTAACATCACCGATTCCAGCGTATTTAACCACTTCACCGGGAACCTCGTTTACAAAAGTTATGTGGTCGGGGTCAACCTCTTTGACAAGTTGGCAGAACTCATTAACTTTCTCAGGGCTTATTCCACCGCCCATCGGTTCATCAATCACATAATGAACGATAGTGGCGGGATGGAGGCGAAGTTGGGAAACCAGCGACTTAGCTTCTTCAAAATTCTTTCTCCCACCTCGGATATATTCGCTTAACTCCGTTATAACCCAAAGCCCTTCCTTAAAAGCGGAATCGTGCCACTGAAGTTGCTCAGGGGTTAGCCTCTTCTGTTCCGCCCCGTAAATCGGAGATGTTATGCAATTGAAACCTATTTCTTTTGCCTTCTTGAAATCTTCTACCCCTATGTGATATGTGCCTAGCGGGAAGAAAAACTCGCCATTGATAAGCATTTCCCCTTTCCTCCCAATTTTAGTGATGGTTTTCGGCTTATTTATTTTTTCTATTATGAAACCCTCTTTTGCTTCCCCTTGCTCGCTTTTCGTCTTAACATTTGCGATTAAGGTAAAACTTCCTACCGGCAAGGATTTTAGCGGTATTTCCACGATATGTTCCCCCTTAACGGTGAGACTTTTCTCCCAATATATTTTCTGCGAATCGTCCTTAACATAGAGATTAACCGTTGCTTTCTCCTCTTCAAAAGGTGTGATGTTGATTTTCGCCTTTAAAATATCAAAGTGAGCGAAGAAAGCTCTATTCAAGGACAATTCAACCAGCGGTGGAACACGAAAGTTATGAATGTAATCAAGCGATGTGGTCATCCCTTCCGTCCTGCATCTCGCCACCGCTAAGAAATCTCCCCTCTTGGAGCAATCCAAAGAAATTCTGATTAATTTCTCCTCGCTTGGAGCAAGCTCTATGAGATTATCATCGGATTTGGAAACGACTTCTCCCGTTTCCGCATCCATAATTAAATAAGAAACCTCAATCCCTATCCGCTTATCCCGCAGATTTCTCACCGATAATTCTGCCTCGAATTTCCCGGGAGCGATAATCCTTGGGGCGTTTTTCCACTGAACATCAAACCCATTTTTGAGCCTTAAAGCGTTCACATATAGGTTCTCCAGCATTTTCGGTGGAAGGGCAAAGCCAGTAGTCACGATTAAAATCCCCCTCCCTATCGGGGCGTAAAGCCCGACAGCGGTCCCACCCTTTGTCCTCGCCCAAACTTGATAATTTTTACCCCATTTGGAAAAGTGAGCCCAGTAAGGGAAGGAACCCACTGGGTTTGGATTGCTTAGGAAAGGGGAGGGGGAAGATGTATCTAAAAGAGATAAGTCCCCGATTTCTTTTCTAGCGTCGCCGTATTGAATGAAAAGCCCGGGGTCAAGGGAAGAAAGCCAATCACACATCGGTGGATAAGCCATATCGGTGAGAATCACTATCCCGCCTGCTTCAAGATATCCTTTCCATTGGGGGATTAGGGCTACCATATCTTGGGGGTCGCCATAATTCCAAAGGGAAGTAGTTAGAAGGAGGTCGTAATCCTTTGACTTAGAGAAGAAAGAGGTTATTTGCGTGTTCCTGAACTTATCGTATTGCCAACCTAATTCTTTGAGGATTCCATCATACTCTCCCCAGCTGCGGAAATCGTTGTTCACGCCGGAGCTGGAGATGAGGGCAACCCTTTGTGGTTTTATGCTCCCCATAGAGAGGAGAGAAATTGAAAGCAACAAGAAAGCGAACAGGCATACACTTTTAGACAGAAGCTTCATATTCTTACCTCCTTACTATATCCTAAAAGCGGTAAAGCTCAAGGTTTTTCTTTCCCCTTTCTTCAGTTTACCTCTTATTTGCAAGAGGACGAAGTCATCGGTTATTACGGGCTTAGTGTTTTCGTCAGTTTGTATATCGCTTGCCCTTTTGATTCTAAAGGGAAGGAATGTCGCCACTGCGTCCGCCCTTGTGGGGTCAAAGGTTATATCACGAAGGGCGGTTACGCTAAAGGTGAACCTATAAGCCATAGCCCCAATCGGACGCATATCTAACTTAAGGAAAACAGCTGGGATATTGCACATCTTGTTCATCCTTACTTCCAAGGCTGGGTCGCCGTAGAGAACACAGACATCCCTATCGTATATATGCCCCTGATAATGTCTCTCATTGTTCACCACTTCGGGGACTTTCTCAACAAGATGCATTAATAGGGTTTGATTCGTGAAGAAAGTTGCTTCCCCAAATGTGAGATAATCTCCCGCTGAGGTTAGAAACCACATAACATTCCAACCACCGAATCCATACCAAGTGGGCACCGTGTAACCATACATCTGGTAAACTCCAGCGGAATGTAAAAAAGAGGTCGCCATACAATCCCTTCCGTCAATATGTGCTATGAGGCAATTCCCAGCGGGAAGATAAACCTTTGGGTTTGTGGAATTGATATAATACCTATTTCCCTTCGTATCCAATCCGAAGAGCTGTCCATTTTCGTGGCGGAACTGACCGCTTTTGAAGGTATAACCTATCTGCCAGTCGTGTTCAGTGGCGTGTCCGCTCGTGACGAAGAAATCATATTTATTGCTGTTCAAATCATCTACTATCTCTTTTGTGGCATCGGGAGGAACTTGGCATTGTCTTATCCCATCCTCCACATCCTTTATGTATCCCACTCCCTGTTTGCCTTCATCGTAGCCTTTGCCTTGGCAGAAATGCTCCAAGTATGTTGCACCGCAACCAGAGAGGGCTCTCCTCAACCTTATCGGACCAGGAAATCTCGCTATCCTTAAAGCATCCTCAGCATCGTAGCCGGTTATAATTCCCCAGATTGCATCTCCATAGGGGTCATCATCCAGCTGTCGGAGCATTTGATTAACCGTAGGGACGAATTCCTTATAGGAAGCGAGTTCCTCAGGAGGCATAACGAAGCAGACATAGCGAGGGGAAAATTGAGACAACTTATCACGCAGAGCCTTCACATCCTCATTAAAGGTGAATATCCTCGTGATGAACTTGCCCCTATATTTTTCCTTTAAGGCATCCGCTACCGCTTTCCATTTTCCATCAGCCATTGCCTTTTTGCTTATGCAAATCGCATAGCCAAGTTTTTCCGCTACAGGAACCGCTGGGCGGACGAGAGAAACCGCTAAAACGAAAAGCAGAAAGAAGGTGAAACGGGCTTTTAGCATCTCGTTCACTCTCCTTTACCTTCAGTTTCTTTACGGTTATTATTTTAACATAATCTCACCAATTAGAATAACAAAGTCGTAAAGGAGTGAGAGAGATGAAGTTTGCCGGTAAAATATGGAAGAAAGAAGAACTGATAAGAAGAGTGGGAGATATAAGCCAGATAGGAGGGGTGAGGCTTTGGGAACTTGGGGATGGAAGGGAGAGGGGGGTGAGGGCGCTTGATTTTCGCTGTGGAAACGGCTTCAATTTCCTTGTTCTTCCCGATAGGGGAATGGATATCTCCTATGCGGAATATCAAGGGAAGGCGCTCGGCTGGATATCATCCACCGGGCAAGCGGCGCCCTATTATTTTGAGCCCCAAGGTATGGGCTGGCTTCGTTCCTTCTTCGGTGGGCTCCTTACGACCTGCGGATTGACCTACGCGGGAGCGGCGGGAGAGGACCCGCAGGCGGAATGCTTGGTTTCCTGCGCGCCCTCGCAGGATATCAATAGGTGTTATCTCGGGTTACACGGCAGGATATCCAATACTCCAGCGGAAAGGATTTCCTATGGTGGGGAATGGGAAGGCGATGAATACCTAATATTTGCGGAAGGGAGGATGAGGGAGAGCGTGGTTTTCGGCGAATGTTTAGAGATGGAGAGAAGGATTTGGACATATATAGGGGAAAGGAGGCTCTTCATTCGGGATAGAATCAAAAACATTGGTTTCCTTACCTCCCCCTTGATGCTTCTTTATCATATAAACATCGGTTTTCCCATCGTTGATGAGGGTGCTTATCTTTTGGGAGCGGTTCGGAATGTGACCCCGAGAGACGAGGAGGCAGTGAAGGGATTGAGTGAATACAATCGCTATTCCTCTCCTATCCCTGGCTTCAAGGAGCAGGTTTATTATCTTGACTTGAAGGAAGACGATAAGGGGGAGGTAATAGTTGGGATAGCGAATAAGGGCTTAATGGAGGGTATGGGGATTTATGTTAAATTCTCCAAGAGGAGCCTTCCTTTTTTCACGGAATGGAAGATGATGGGGGAGGGGGTATATGTTGTAGGATTGGAGCCGGGGAACTGCCATGTGCAGGGAAGGGCGAGGGAAAGGGAGATGGGAACGCTTGAGTTTCTTAGACCGGGGGAGGAGAAGGAAGTGGAGTTGGAGATTGGCGTGCTGTTGAAGGGGGAAATAGATGCCTTGGAGCAGAGGTTGAGGAGCTTGTAGGAATTGAATAAAGGGAGGATTTCTGATAAGATTCAATATAAATAATATGGAGAAGGCTAAGAAGGGACAAGACATTTTATTCAGCGAGGCAATTCCAGAAGAGGAAACGCCTTTCGTTATTGAAGACAAGGAGGAAAAGGTTACCTATTCTCTGGAGGAAATAAGGAACAAGGTTATCCTTGGGGATGCGTTCAAGGTGTTAAAGAAGATGGAGGATAGCATTTTTGATATGGTGTTCATAGACCCTCCATACTTTTTACAGCTGCCCAATAACAAGGAGCTAAAACGATGGACTGTCAAAACGGTTGTTGAGGGTGTGGATGATGAATGGGATAAGTTTTCTTCCTTCGCGGAGTATGACGATTTCATAGCGAGCTTGCTTCGGGAAGTTAAAAGAGTGATGAAGCCCACTGCTACAATTTGGCTGATAGCAACCTATCATAGCATATTCAGGATTGGGAAGATTATGCAGGATTTGGGTTATTGGATATTAAATGATGTTATATGGGTTAAAACGAATCCAATGCCAAATTGGTTAGGAGTGCGATTTACGAACGCTACGGAGACCTTGATATGGGCGGTAAAGGACAAAAATATTAAAAAATATACCTTTAACAAGGAATACGCTAAAAGATTCGGTATAGGAAAGGTCGGTGCAAATGTTTGGGTTTTACCTATTTGCTGGGGAGAGGAAAGGCTTAAGGATGAGCAGGGGAAGAAATTACATTCAACCCAGAAGCCCATAGAACTGCTGAAGAGGGTGATTTTAACCTCCACTAAGGAGGGTGATTTAATCCTTGACCCTGTTGCGGGGACGGGAACGACTGGCTATGTTGCCAGGGCGTTGAAAAGAGATTTCGTTATGATAGAAATAAACCCAAAATATGTTAAAGGAATAGAGGAAAGATTTAAACATCCATTAAAGATAACCGATACCCCATCGATAGGAGAGAAATATATTTCTCGTTATATGAAATTGGAAAACCTCAAATGACTTACGAAAGGTTTTCTGCTATTTTAAACAAACACATATTTAGGGGTGAGAAAAGAGAACTACTGAAGAGGCTGGCGGAAAGTCCTGAGCGTTTTATCGGACTTTTTAGACCCACGAAACCGAGAGGGAAAATCCTCCAATACCTCCTGCAGTCTCACGAAATAAGGATGGGTGACGCTCTTGAGGAGATAATAGAAGAAATATTAAGAGACACAGGCTTCACAATTCTCCCAAAAGTCCTAACCGTGGAGGAAACAGGAGAAGAGCTTTTCTTAGACCAATATTTCACCGATGGAAAAATGTATTATTTTATTGAGCAAAAAGTGAGAGATGACCACGATTCGAGCAAGAAGAGAGGTCAAATTGCAAATTTTGAGGCGAAAATTGAAGTTCTTAGCAAAAGGCACGGTTCATCGTTAATCGGTTTATTATATTTTATAGACCCCGACTTAACAAAGAACAAAAGATACTATGCTCAGAGACTTCAAGAATTAGGAAAATTCTATGGTGTTACGCTCAAGCTTTTATACGGAGGCGAGCTCTTTGAATTTATTAAAAACCCTGACCTTTGGAAGCAAATGCTTTCCTGGCTAAAAGAATGGAAAGATAGCCTTCCCGAGTTACCAGAGGTGAATCTTGATGCTAATCCCCAGGAAAGCTTTGAGGAAATTAAATTATTGCCCGTAAGAATGTGGAGGAATTTGCTCGTTAATGAAAAGTTATGGAAAGAAGGGATTATGCAGGCTATTTTTAAGGAGGGTGGAACTTTGAGGTTGCTCCTCGATTATTGGCGCAGCCAGGAAGCTCTTGCTTATAAGAATTTGGCGAACTTGCTTGAGAGAAGGTTAAAAAGCTTTGTTG
>JBMFMH010000019.1:0-1762 GCA_049970775.1 bacterium
GAGGGGAATAATACCTCGCTATTCCAAAATAAACAAAGGATAATTTTAGCCCTCTTCCTTCGCTTCTTTTTTCCTACACTCCTCGCAAATACCGTAAAATTGAATCATATGGTCGGTGATTTTGAAGTTGTATTTCTTTTCCAAATATTCCTCAACTCCCTTCAAAAGCTCCCTTTCCTTTTCCCCGATTTCCTCATAATCAATAACCTTATGACAGCGAATGCAAATCAAATGATGGTGATGCCCCTTTATATCTGGCCCCTGTGCGAGCTCATACCTTGCTTTTCCTTCCCCGAAATCAAGCTTATGCACCAACCCCATATTGGATAAAAGGTCAAGCGTCCTATAAACCGTTGCCAACCCTATGTTGGGGTGAAATTGCCTAACCATTAGAAATATCTCATCAGCGCTTGGATGTCCTGGCATCCTTGAGAGGATGTCAAGGATTATCTCCCGAGGTCCTGTTATCCTGCATCCACAGCTTCTCAGCCAGGGACGCCACCAAGGCGGTCCCATAGGTCCTCTTCTCGGCATCAAATCACCTCAATTGAAAATGATTTTCATAATGATTTTATAACCTTTTCATTTAATCGGCAACTCAAGAGGAATCCCTCTTTAGGTTTTGTTGCTCGTATAGGAAAAAATATATTTAACATCTTCTGCTGTATGCATAATTCAAAAAGAGGAAAATAGCTTTTATTCCTCCTTATTTACTACCAACAAATGGAGCGAAAAAAGGAAAGAATTTATTGATATTTGTGGAATTTCCTTCCTTTTATTTGAACCGAGCACAGTTAAAGCTTTCCAGTATTTTAAACAAATGTCTTTTTATAGGATTTATGCAACAAAACCCCAACAAACCCCACTTTATCTCTATTTATTGACCTTCCCTTTTTATCTGATAAAATTTCTTAAATGAGGTGAACGAAGTTGAAAAAACCTTACTTTCTACTTCTTTTAATCTTTCTTTCTTCCCTCTGGGCGAAGGAGATAGTCCTTGACCTTCAATCCGTTAAGGTGAGCGATATCCTAGCAAGGCTTTCCAAAGAAACCACACAGGAGATTATCACCGCCAGGGAGATTAAAAAGGAGATAACGGGAAGCATTCGCTGTTCAACCCTTGAGGAAGCTCTTAACGCCCTTTGCCTCCTCTATCCTAACCTAAGATGGACGAAGCTGGTCTTTCCAGCGGGAGAGAAGGTATCAAATGAAGATATAGTGCTGACGGCGAGAGCGCTCAAACTGGTGAAAATCCCCAAGGTAATCGCTGTGGATAAGGGAGAGTATTTGCTTTTTATGCGTTCAAGCAGGGCTTCTTTAGGGGAGAGAAATCTGCGGACTGTCTATGTTGTTTGGGAGGAGATGGGCATAGGCAACTTGGCTGAAATTTCCTCCCTACAAACTGTAAAGCTCACGCCACAGGATTACCTCAATATGAACTGGTTGATGCTCAATGCTTTTCTTTCAATGACGCCCGAGGAGCGCAAGCAGGTATTGCTGGGAAGCTTCAGTTTGATTTTCCGAGACCCAACCCTCCTTCAAAGGATGATGCAGGAATCCCTCTCAACGCTGATGACTTTAAGCCCTGAGGAGATGGGACAGCTCGTAGGGGCTTCTTTAAGGGCTATGCAAGCCATCCCACCCGAGTTCTGGAATCAGATGATGCAATCAATGGGTCAATTTATGAACCAGATGGGACCCCAAATTCAGCAGATGGTTCCCCAGATGCAGGGAGGTGCTAACCAATAAAAGATAATCTTCT
>JBMFMH010000019.1:1862-4941 GCA_049970775.1 bacterium
TAAAAGATAATCTTCTTGTTATTGATATCGGAAACTCAAAGATTCACATCGGTCTATATCAGGATGAAAAGCTGGTGGGTTCGTTTAGCTTATCCTCCCGCCGTCTGCTCACTCCTGATGAATTTTCCCTAATGTTAGAAAGCCTCCTTAGGCGTTTGGGTATAGAGATTAAAGCGATTGAAGAGGTTGTTGTGGGAAGCGTTGTCCCTTCCCTCAACAGCACGATAAAAGAAGCTTTTTCCTCTTATGGGATTAAAGCCAATTTTATGGGGGAGGATTTTCCTCCGCCCATTCCAATTCTTTATAAAAACCCCGAGGAAGTGGGGATGGATAGGCTTGCAAACGCAATCGCCTGTGGGGAACTTTACGGATGTCCGGCGATAATCGTGGATTTCGGCACCGCAATAACCTTTGATGTTCTCTCCGAAAAAGGGGAGTATATGGGAGGGATAATTTCCCCAGGAGTTGAGATATCGCTTCAGGGCTTGTTCTCAGCAACCGCTCGCCTCCCTAAAGTCGAGATAGATATCCCCAAGGAAGTGATTGGGAAAAGCACGAAGGAGGCGATAAGAAGTGGTGTCGTCTTTGGGACCGTTGGATTGGTTGAGGGTCTTTTGGGAAGGATAAAAGAGGAGATAGGAGAAGCGATAGTCGTGTTAACGGGAGGGATGGCTGAGTTTTTCGCCCAACAGATTCGTTCCTCTTGTATAGTTGATAAATTTTTAACCTTGGAGGGATTGCGCCTTGCCTGGGAAAAGAGTAGTCAGCGTTAGCTTGGGTTCGTCTAAGAGGGATAGCAGGGTTGAGGTAGAGCTTCTCGGCATTCCTTATGTTATGGAGAGGATAGGAACGGATGGCGATTTTCAGAAAGCAATTGCCCTGATAAAGGGATTGGATGGGAAGGTGGATGCAATTGGATTGGGAGGGATTGACCTCTATCTCATAACGGGATGGAAGAGGTATGTGATAAGGGATGCGAAGAAGCTGGCTGATGCGGCGAAGATAACGCCGGTAACGGATGGTGCCTTTTTAAAATTAGCCTTGGAAAAAGAAGCTATTAATATGCTTCAGCGAGAAGGGATAGTGAATTTTAAGGAAAAGAGGGTTTTGCAGATAACCGCTGTGGATAGATTCGGAATGGCATCAGCCCTTGCCTCCTTAGCTAAGGAGATAGTTTTCGGCGACTTGATGTTCGCCTTCGGAGCTCGCATCCCGATGCGCTCCATTAGGGCGGTTAACATCCTGGGCTTTCTCTTCCTTCCCTTCATCTGCAGGCTTCCCTTCAAAATGCTCTACCCCGTGGGAGAGGAACAGGAGAAGCCAGCCAAGCCGAAATTCGTAGATTTCTTCCAATGGGCAGATGTGATTGCGGGGGATTTCCATTACATAAAGCGCTACTCTCCTCCCGAGCTCCCCGGGAAGATAGTGATAACGAATACTACAACGAAAGAGGATGTGGAAATGTTGAAAAATAAAGGAATAAAAATGCTAATAACGACCACTCCAGCGATACAAGGGCGCAGTTTTGGGGTCAATGTTTGGGAAGGGGCGGTTGTGAGTTATTTGGGAAAGAGGGCGGAGGAGATAAGCGAGGAGGAATATTTAGATGTTATGCGTTCATTCGGCTGGAGACCAAGGGTGGAGGTGTTTTAGTGCAAAGGTTTGCCTTTATCATTCACCCTATATCCCCAGAGGATATAAAAAAGAGCCTTAAGCCTCTATCCCTATTGCCTACACCCCTATTGGAAGCTTTAACGAAGCATTTTCCGCCCTTTAAGGTATCCACGATAAGGGGGGTGCGTTCCCCAACTGGGGCGGAAACCGAGGGATGGTTTATCGGCATACCTTTAACGCCTCGCCAATTTCTCACCTATCCCCTTGACTTAATTTACAAGAGGCTTATTCAAGCGGGGAAGTTGGCGGAGAAGTTGGGGGCAAGGATAGTGGGTTTAGGGGCGTTCACATCAGTTGTGGGGGATGGAGGGATAACTTTGGCGAAAAACATCAATATCGGCGTGACAACAGGGAACTCTTATACAGTTGTTACCGCTGTGGAAGGGGCGATAGAGGCGGCAAGGTTAGTGGGGATAAATCCGAAGGAGGCGGTTGCGGCGGTGGTTGGGGCGGGTGGTTCAATAGGATTTACCTCGGCAAGGCTCTTGGCAAGGGAAGTGCCGAAAATGAACATCATCGGGAGAACTGTAGAGAAGTTGGAAATTGTGAAGGAAACGATTGAAAGGGAGACGGATTGCCAAGTTGAGATAAAAAGGGATGTTAGAGAAGGTTTGAGGGAGGCAGATATAGTGCTCACGGTTACCTCGGCGATGGAAGAGATAATTTTTCCCGAGGATTTGAAAAGAGGGGCTGTCGTCTGCGATGTTGCTCGCCCAAGGGATGTTTCAAAGAGAGTAGAGGAGGAGAGGAGGGATGTTTTGGTTATAGAAGGTGGGGTAGTGGAGGTTCCCGGGGATGTTGATTTCGGCTTTGATTTCGGTTTTCCTCCCAAGACCGCTTATGCCTGTATGGCGGAGACGATGATTTTGGCATTGGAAGGTTATGAGGGAAGCTTCACTTTGGGAAAGGAGGTAACGCTTGAGCAGGCGGACTTGATAGCTAAATTGGCGAAAAAACACGGCTTCCGACTTGCTGGCTTCAGAAGCTTTGAGAAGCCCGTTCTTCCCGAAAGGATAGAGGAGGTGCGGAGGCTTGCTGGGAGATAAAAAAGAGGAGTATTACGATTTTACGGTTAAGTGGATGCAGGAGGCAAAAAGGATTCTCATAAACTCCCTCAATACTGTCAGTTCGCGCAGGAAAGGCTTTCTAAGGTTTCCACCGAACTGTTTAGAGAAAGCGAAGATAACGAGGATGTGGGGAAAAAGAAAGGACGGAATTTGAAAAAGCCATTGAGAAGCTACTCAACGAATACGATACCGCTGATTGGGAAAATAGGTTTGTCGTAGGTGGGGCAATGGAGGTTTTGTTTTGCGCTTTGGTAAATTCGCTTGGGTTTTCCTCTAAATGGCTAGCTGGGAATTTGCTATGCCGACCCTTCAATGGGCTTACAAACGAGAAGAACGAG
>JBMFMH010000019.1:5041-22346 GCA_049970775.1 bacterium
ACGAGATAGAAAGCAAACACCTGCTTAATGGTCTATCCAAGTTGGCTATTTCCGGGGAGGAGAGAAATGACTAAAAGGGAGATGAACTTGAGAATCTTTGAGGGGAAAAAGGTTCCTCATCCCTTCTTCCAACCAAGATTAGAACCCTGGTTCGCTTGGCATAAGCAGTTCGGCAAGCTACCTGAACGCTATAGGGATAAAACCCTCTTAGAGCTTTACGATGAACTTGATATCTCTATGAGATATGTCCACTATTACACGGGAATGCCTGACCCCGTTGAAGTTAAATATAGCGAGAAAGTTAAGATAAGGTATGAATTTGCTGAGGGTGAAGGGAAGGAGATAATAGAGACCCCGAATGGAGAGTTGGTAAGGAGGTTAAGGGTAAATCCAGATGGTATTTGGCATACAATAAAATTCCCCGTTTCTAATTCCCTTGATGATATAAGAAAATTGAAGTGGCTCTACCAAAATACCTCTTATCATTTCTCACTGGAGAAATTCCAAAAGGGAAGCGAGTTCATCGGCGAGAGAGGCGAACCTCAGTTCTGGGTGCCGAAAAGCCCCTATCAAGCCCTCGCTCAGATATGGATGGGATTGGAACAACTAATCTACGCCCTCAACGACCATAGGTCAGAAATTGAGGAGCTTATGAGGATTATAGATTCCTCTTATGACCCCCTCTATGAGGAGATTATCTCCTCGGGCAAGGTGAGGATAATAAACTTCGGGGAAAACATCCACGACCAGCTTCTCTCACCCGCTTATTTTGAGAAATACCTCATTCCCTTTTACGAGAAGCGTTCTGGACAATTGAGGAAGGCAGGAATCTTCACTCATATCCATATAGATGGCTATTTCAAAAGTCTTCTCAAGTATCTCAAGCATCTACCCTTTGACGGCTACGAAGCTTTAACCCCTCTCCCGCAGGGGGATGTGAGCTTGGAGGAGATAAAGGAGCACATTGGGGATAAGGTGCTTCTTGATGGGCTACCTGCGGTGTTTTTCTCTCCCGAGATTTACCCTTCAAGGGAGCCCTTACAGGAGTTCACGGAGAGGATAATAAAGCTGTTTCATCCCAGATTGGTGCTTGGCGTTTCCGATGAGGTTCCTGAGGGGGGAGGCGAAGAGGCATTGGAAAGAGTTAGGTGGGTATCGGATTATTGCAAGAAAGCTTGTAGCTGATTTTTGTTGGAATAAATTCCTTGCCCAATTTCCTTCCCTTCATCTATAATTCAATAAGAAATGAAAATTGATGCTCATCTTCACCTACGAGACGATGTTTATGTCGGAGAGGAAGGCATCCCGGAAAACCTCGTCAAGATGATGGATGAGGTTGGCATTGATAAGGCGGTGCTTTTGCGCCTTTATGTTCCCCCTAGAAAAGCGATGGAGGAGCTTGAGAAGGCGAGGGAGAAATATCCCCAGAGATTCATTCCCTTCTTTTACGCCCTGCCCGATTTCCGAGAGCCGGTCTTGAAATTGATGGAAGAGGCTATTAGGGAAAGGAACTTCAAAGGAATAAAGATGCACGCTGGGATTTGCCGTCTTGAGGAATATATCGTTGACCCTGTCTTTGAGCTTGCTGGTGAATTAGAAGTTCCCATCCTCGTTGACCCCGCTGGCGATTATGCCAATACGGAAAGATTGGCGAAAGCCTTCCCTGAAACGAGGATGATAGTTGCGCATCTCGGCTTCTATCTTTGTTCCGATGGCTCCCTGATAGACCGTTTCATTTCCTTAGCGAGAGAATACCCAAACATTTTCCTTGATATAAGCGGTGTCCTCTTGGTGGATAAAATTGAGAAGGCGATTGAGGAGGTCGGTTGCGATAAAATAATTTGGGGGACCGATGGACCGAGCAATCAGCCTGACCCTGTTTCCTTCACCAAGAGGGAGATGGAGAAGGTTTTGCGGTTGCATCTTAAAGAGGAGGAAGAGATGGCGATTTTAGGGGGAAACATCGCTCGCCTTTTGAGAATCTAAGATGCAAGCTCTGAAGAGGTGTTGCAGATGGAGATAATAGATGTAAATGTTCAATGGGGATTCTATCCATTTGAAATGATTGATGCCACCCCACAGAAGGTCTCTACTTTGCTTAAGGAAGCGGGAATAAGCAAGGGCTTGGCGCTCTCGTTCAAGTCCTCCTTCCTCTCCTATAAGGAAGGGAATAGGGAAACCCTCCACATTTCTCACCAAATACCCCATTTCCTTCCCGTTTTCACCGTTGACCCCAGGGATTACCCCGATTGTATGAAGGAAATTGAGGAGGCAAAGGGAAGAGGATTTACCGCCCTTCGTCTTTTCCGACGCTTTGGAAAGGAAGGAATGGTTCTCCGGGAGATACTGCGTTTCTCCGCAAGGCTTTCCTTACCCATCCTCACCGATTTCGTTCCACCTTATGATGGTATTGATTCCTTGCCACCGATAGTTTTGTTGGAGGTTCCCCTTGAGGAAATGGGGGAAGCCTTCCTTTTTCTGGAAAGAGAAAATGTCTATATTGAGTTTTCTCCTCTCCTCCTCGCTATGGGAAAATTACGGGATGGGCTAAAGGGGAAAATCGTTTTCGGTTCCCGGCTTCCTTTCCTCCCACCCACGGTTCACCTCAGCTTAATTGAGAAGGCATTTCCCTCCCCTGAAGAGAGGGAGTTGATACTGAGTTTAAATGCTAAGAAGATATTTTCTCTTTCTTAATTTTCTTCTTTTATCTATGCGATGCTTTTCGGGAGGCAACCTCCTCCTTGACGCTCGCCTCAAGAAGGACGAAGGGACTAACTTATATATTTTCGGTGAAGAGATAAATTATAAATACGACTTGCCCGCTGGCTCTTTCTTCCTCCAAGCCCTCAATCAATCGCCCAAAGGGGAGCGAAGTGATTTCCGCTTAGGGGAAGCTTGGTTCACGATTAATTTCGCCGATAATACGCTCATAGTGAAAGTCGGTCGTTTTCCCCTCCCTTTTGCCCTCAATGCTGTTTACGACCCCCATTTTCAGGTCATTCAGCCCCTTTATCAACAGAGCCTCGGTTTGAGGCTTGATGAGGGAGCAAGCCTCTCGGGAAGATACGGTCCCTACTCCTTCATCCTCTCCGCCTCTCACGGAACGGGAGGTTCAAAGAGCGAGAAAACCACTTACATCCTGCGAGTGGAAAGGGCGATACCGGAAAACCCTTTTCTGAAAGGAAATTTTGGCTTCTCCCTTCTTTCCGGGCGCCTGCCCCAGGTTGATACGAAGGGATTTACGAATAAAACGATAGATAAATCAAGGATTGGCTTGGATTTCCAAGCTCTAATGGGGAGCTTGCGTCTTCTCGGAGAAGCTCATATAGGAGGGGATAAAGATATAAATGTTGGCGGATTCTTCATCCTTGCTGAATTGCCCCTGAGGAATAAAATAGATTTTCTATTTTCCTGGCGTTCCTTTAACTTTGACCTTGATAAAGGCAAGGAGGCAAGAATAGGCGGGACGGGATTGAGTTGGGATATTGATAAACACAATAAGCTTTCCTTCATATATCAAAGGGATTTCTTTGAGAAGGAAAACATCCTTACCCTCCAGCTGCTCACCAGCTATCCACTTGAGGAAATAGGGAAATTAAAAAGGAAAATGTTTTCGGAAAGGAGGTAAATCCATTGCTCGTCCTCACTGAAGGAAAGATATACACGCCTGAGGAAATAATAGAAGGAAGCATACTGATTGAGGGAGGAAAGGTAGTGGGGGTTGGCGATTTCCCGCCTCCTGAGGGAGCGGAAGTGATTTCTTTGAAAGGGAGGATAGTCGCGCCCGGCTTAATTGATGTGCATATTCACGGCTTGGGTGGATTTGATTCAATGGATGGAAAATCAGCGATAGAAGAGATATCCGCTCTCCTGCCACGCTACGGGGTGGTGGGATTTTGCCCCACCGCTGTAGCCAGCTCCCACGAAAAGCTCCTCGGTTTTCTCAGGGATGTGCGGGAGGCTAAAAGGAAAGGAGCGAGGATACTGGGAGCCCATCTGGAAAGCCCTTACATAAGTATGGAGAAACGGGGAGCTCAGCCTCCTGAGTCTATTCGTCCCGTGAATATGAAAGAAATAGAGGAGCTGATTGAAGCTGGGGTAAGGATGGTTACGATAGCCCCTGAGGTGGAGGGGGCTTTGGAAGCGATAAAGAGATTGAAGGAGGCAGGGGTTATCGTATCCCTGGGGCACAGCAATGCGAGTTGGGAAGAGGCATTAAGGGGAGTGAATGCGGGAATAAGCAAGGCAACTCATATTTTCAGTGCGATGTCTCCTCTTCATCACCGCCAACCGGGCTGTGTGGGATTGGCGCTCGTTGATGAAAGGGTAGCCTGTGAGGTCATCGCCGATTTTATCCATCTTCATCCCCTAACCGTAAAACTTATAATAAATGCCAAAGGGAAGGATAAGGTAATCCTCATCACCGATTCAACCTCCTATGCAGGCTTGCCTGATGGTGAATATAAGTGGATGGATGGGAGAACGATTTTGAAGGAGGGGAGGCGGATTTGCTTTAAAGAGCAACCCGATGTTCTTGCGGGAAGCGTCTTGACATTGGATGAGGCGGTGCGAAACATCGTATCCTTAGGCTATCCCTTAAAGGATGCCCTTCAAATGGCGAGTTTGAATCCGGCGAGGGAAATGGGTTTGGAAAAGATGGGCAAGATAAGGGTGGGTGAAAGCGCTGATTTAGTCGTTTTAGATGATGGATTAGGGGTAAATATGACGATTATAGAAGGGGAAATCGTTTATAAAAAAGTTGACTAAAGCGTTTAGATGGCTATAAAATAGGAATTACTATGATAAGCGAGGAACAATTAGCAAGGCTTATAGCGGAGAAAGTTGCTGAAGAGCTCCTCACTTATCGGCGTTGTGAGGAGTGTGTTCGCAACAGGGACCGCAAGCTTCCTGAAAATGTCATTCCCATTGGTGTTTCCGCCCGTCATATGCATATCTCCCAAGAGGATTTAGAGGCGCTCTTCGGTCCCGGCTACCAGCTGACAAAGGAAAGGGATTTGTATCAGCCTGGCGAATTCGCCTCAGCGGAAGTCGTGCAGGTAGTTGGTCCCAAAGGGGTATTGAGGGTGCGCATTCTCGGTCCAGTGAGAAAGCAAACCCAAGTGGAGCTCTCCCGCACCGATTGCATCACAATCGGAATAGATGCACCCTATAAATATCCCGGCGACCTGAAGGGAGCTGCTCCCATAACTATCGTGGGACCGAAAGGAGCAATCTACAAGGAAGCAGCGATAATCCAGGCTCGCCATATCCACACGCCACCCGATGCTGCGGAGCGCCTCGGCATAAAGGATGGTGAACTCGTAAGCGTTAAAGTAGCGGGAGAGAGGGGCGTAATCTTCACTAATGTTTTAGTTAGGGTGTCGGAGAAATATCTCCTCCAAATGCATCTTGATACCGATGATGCCAATGCGGCGGGAGTTAACTGCAACAATCTAGCGGAGTTAGTGAGGTTATAGAGTGATTAAGATAGGCATCGTTGGTTGTGGAACGATTGGGAGCGCTATCGCATTTGCAATAGACGAGGGGAAGGTAGAGGCTATTCTTTATGCCTTATGGGATAAGGAGAAAGGAAAAGCCGAGGCCCTCTTAAATCTTTTGAAAAATCAGGTTCCAAAAATTCATCCTCCTTCCTCTTGGATAGAGGATGTGGATTTACTTGTTGAGTCCGCATCGCAATCCGCAGTGGGCGAACTGCTTCCCCTTGCCATTGAGAAAGGGAAGGATGTTTTAATAATGAGTGTGGGAGGATTGATAGGGCAGGAGGAACTCGTTAGAAAAGCAAGGGAGAAAAACTGTCATATATATGTTCCCTCTGGTGCCCTTGCGGGATTGGATGCGGTTCAGTCCGCTAATCTTGGGAACATAAAAAGCGCTACTCTAACAACCATCAAGCCTCCAAAGGCTTTGGAGGGAGCGCCTTATGTTCAACAAAAAGGGATAGACCTTTACTCCTTCACCCAACCCACAACGATTTATGAAGGTTGCGCCTCAGAAGCTTTAAAGCTCTTCCCGGCGAATGTAAATGTTGCAGCAGCTTTATCCCTCGCTGGCATTGGAGCGGAAGGAACGAAAGTTAAGGTCGTCGTTGACCCACAGGCGAAGACGAATATCCATAGGATAGAAGTAGAGGGAGATTTCGGGAAGATAACAGCACAAACGGAGAATTATCCCGCTCCCTCCAATCCACGCACCAGCTACCTCGCTATCCTTTCGGCGATAGCACTTCTGAAAAAATTATCCTCATCTTTAAGAATCGGGTGATTAAAAATGGTGCAACGGTTTGAAAAGGATAGAGTTGTTAGCGAGATAGAATGCAAAAGAGGTTATGCTTGCGTGAAAGTGCGTTTTAAAGAGAAAAAGGAAGTAGGTGAGATATTGGAGGCGCTTGCGGAAGCCAATATTCATTTCACGATTCCCAAAATCCACGAAAACTCCTTAAACTTCGTTCTCCCCGAGAAGGAGCGAGAGAGAGCTTTGGAGAAATTGAAGGAATTAGGCTATAATCCTTTTTATCTCTCTGGTTGCTCCCTCGTCACGGTTTACGCTCCCGATATGAGGAATCTTTTCGGCATAATGGTGCAGATACTGGAAGCAATGCTCAAAGAGGGTGCGGAGGTGCTTCAGGTAGGGGATGCCTATAACTCTGTTTCCTGCCTGATAAAAGAGGATAAGCTTAAGGGGACAATCTCGGCTTTAGGGGAGGTTTTCCCCAATACAACGATAAGATGTGATTTAGAATGAGCAAGAGGATAATAGTTCAAAAATTCGGCGGCACATCCCTTGCTGACCATAGAGGAAGGCTTCAAGCAGCAAGGAAGGTAATAGAAGCAATCCATAAGGGTTTCTCCCCTGTTATGGTCGTCTCAGCCTTGGGTAGAAAACCCCAACCTTATGCCACGGATACCCTCGTATCCCTCCTTGAGGATATAGCTAAGGAGGTTGATGTTGAGGCGAGGGAGAAAGACCTCATGATGGCTTGCGGGGAGATAATATCCACCGCGATTATGGCTCAGCTTCTCAAAACATTGGGAATAAAAGCGATAGCCCTTACCGGGGCACAAGCGGGGATAATCACCACTCCCGAGTATGGGAACGCTCGCATAGTGCGGATAGAGACGGATTACTTGTTTTATCTATTGAAGCAGGGTTATGTGCCAGTTGTAGCGGGATTCCAGGGGATGGCGGAGGCTGTTCCTCCCCAAGTTCACGGAGATATAACCACATTGGGGAGGGGTGGCTCGGATACAACCGCTACCGCTTTGGGCGCCGCTTTGCAAGCTGACAGGGTGGAAATCTACACGGATGTGGATGGCGTTATGACCGCTGACCCTAACCTCGTGAGTGAGGCGATGGTTCTTCCTCGCCTTTCCTATGAGGAAGTTAGCGAGATGGCGCATCAAGGGGCTAAGGTCGTTCATCCCCGTGCGATTGAAATCGCTATGGAATACGGGGTGGATGTCTGGGTGAAAAACAACTTCAGCGACCACCCCGGTTCCCTCATCACTTCCTACCAGGAACTTCCCTTGGAGGAAAGGGAAAGGGTAACAGCGATAACTAATCTCGGCTCAATCGCTTATCTCCATATCAGCGTTGATGAAGAGGATAAACCTTTCGTTGAGGTGGAGATTTACAAAATGCTTGGTAAATTAAGGGTAAACGCATATCTTACCTCTATGAGCACCGATAAGATAACTTTCGCGGTTACTCGCCAAAACCTCTGGCGGGTTCGTCGCCTTCTTGATAGCGTTGTAGTTCCCGTTTGGAAAAACGGTAAACCCAGGCTTTATCTCTTTGACACTGGCTCCGATAGGATTTCCTTCCTCATCCAAAGGGAGGAACTTTTGAAGCTTCAAGGCTCCGCTGAGGTTGAGGTAATACCCGTTGAGATATTGGAAAATACCTCCTTAGTATCGGTGATTTTCTCCCATCCTTCACTCCTTCAAAGGGTTATGGTGAAGATGCTCTCCGTTCTTAATAAGGAGGGGATTTCCTTTACCCAGATAGCTGACTCTCGCCTTTCCGCCTCCGTTCTACTAAACGATAGCGACGCTCCCCGCGCGGTTAGAGCGCTTCACCGGGAATTCACCCTCCCTCGTTCCCTATCAATTTGACAAAGCTTTCTTAATCCATTATTATTTACTTGGCAGGCAAGCGATTTTTAAAAAGATTTTTCGGAGGTGAGTATTATTTTTGGGAAAAAACTTTTGCCTCTTATGCTCCCCCTATTTTTTTTAGAGGTTACGGGAGGATTGAGCAGGGAGACAGAGAAAGTAATCAGCGTGGAGGAAATACCCCCACCTATACAAATCAAGTGGGATAGAAATCTCAGGGAAGGAATAAGGGTAACGCTGAAGGAGGGCAAACCCGGGTTGAAGAAAGTCCGTTATGAGGTGATTAGGCTGAATGGCAAGGAGGAAAAGAGGGTACTGGGAGAGAAGGTGATTCGCCCACCCATTCCTACGGTGGTTCTCCAAGGAGCTGGTAGACATTTGTCCTCCCGTGGAGGAGTGAGCAGGGTTAGGAAAGTTTTGAAGATGGTCGCTACAGCTTACTGCGCGGGGAGGGACGGAGTTGATAGGGTAACCGCAACAGGAATAAGGGCGGAGTTCGGCATAGCTGCGGTGGATAGCCGGGTTATAAAGTTGGGCACTCTTCTTTATGTAGAAGGTTATGGATTGGCTTTAGCGGCCGACCGTGGCAGAGCCATAAAAGGCAACAGGATAGACCTCTTTATGGAATCCTATGCGGAAGCGAAAAAGTGGGGGAGAAGGGTAGTCACAGTGTATATACTGGAGTAGGCGGAAAGAGGTTGTTGCATCTCCTTAAAAAAGAAGGCATAACCCTCTCAAAGGAAGCGGGTCAGCATCTTCTTCTCAATCCATCCCTCCTATCTCGCATATGCGATGTAGCGGAATTGGGGAAAAACGACGATGTTTTGGAGGTCGGGGCGGGAATAGGCAACTTGACCTCCCATATAGCAAAACGAGCGAGAAAAGTACTAGCCGTGGAGATTGACTCTAAATTTCAACAATTGCTGGAGAGAAATTTAGCTCGCTTCCCCAATGTCGTTGTCCTCATAAAGGATTTCTTAAAACTCGAGGAGGAAGAAATTAAGAGGCATCTTTCCTTTCCCTTTAAGATAGTCTCAAATATCCCCTTCTCCATCACTGCTCAAATACTACAAAGAATCGTGGATTTCAAAAATAACCTCTCCCTCGTGGTCATCACTGTGCAAAAAGAAGTAGCTGATAAGCTTCTCCCTCCACCCAATAGATACGCTTCCCCCTTATCCTTATATATCACTTTCCACTTTAAAATAGAGAGGAAATTCGTTATCAACAGGAGAGCTTTTCTCCCTCCACCAGAGGTGGATGCCAGGGTGATCAAAATGAGCCCGCAACCTCCTCCTATCCCTTTGGAAGACGAGGAGGAATTCTTCCAATTCATAAGGAATATCTTCAAGTATAAGAGAAAAAACATTCGCAACGCCCTTAAGCTCTCCGGATACTCCGTTGCTCAATGTCCGATTTCCCTTGAAAGGCGTCTTGAAAGCCTTTCCTGGGAGGAATTGAAATGCCTCTTCCTTGCAACGAAAGGTTAACCTTCAAGGTATTTGCCAAGCTTAATCTTTATCTCGCAGTGGTAGGGAAGAAAGGAGGCTACCACTTATTGGAAACCGTCTTCCAAAGCATAGATATCTACGATAGGATAACGATTGCTGTGGGAGGCAGAAAGGATGAATTGAAATGTATTGGAATGCCGGAAAGCGAGGATAACTTAGCATACAGGGCGGCATTAGCATTTAAAGAAGCCTTTGGGATTTCCGAGGGCGTTCGTATTGAATTGGAAAAGGGAATTCCCATAGGGAGGGGATTGGGAGGCGGTAGCGCTGACGCGGGAGGAATCCTCCTTGCGTTGGGGAAATTTTTTTCCATCCCACGAGAGAAGCTGCTTCCCATCGCCTCTAATCTGGGCGCCGATGTCCCCTTTTTCCTTTATGGCGGATGTGCGATAGGTAGAGGTAGAGGGGATGTAATAGAGCCCCTGCCTTTCTTGCCTCGCTTCCGCATCCTCTTAATCATCCCTCCCTTCCCCATTTCAACTTCGCTTGCTTATTCCCACCTCAAGCCACCTTTTCCACCTTCCTGCCTAAATGATTTCGTGCAGGCGCTTGAAAAAAATGATATAATTGAAATAAGAAAAATTATGCGAAACGATTTAGAAGATGCGGTTTTCTCTATCTTCCCAGAGCTCGGGGAAGTGAAAAGAGAGCTTTCCAATAATGGCTTCCCCACCCTTATGACAGGAAGCGGGTCAGCTCTCTTTTCCCTTTTTGAAGAAGAAGCTCCCACATTCCATAAAGAGGGCTGGCGAACCGTAATCGTTAAACCTACTCCGAGAGCAATTGAATGGGGATGATGTTTATGGAGGCTATCGTTCTGGCAGGCGGTAAAGAGAAAAAAGCCCTTAAGCTATTGGAGGGCAAGCCCATTTTGTCCTATGTATTGGATGCCTTTCTCTCATCCCGCTACATTGACAAGATATTCGTTGTTGGCGATGGGCTTCCCCTTCCGGAAAGCGAAAAGATTGTCTCCATTCCCGAGGGAAAGGATTTCATTGATAATCTGTTAAGGGGAATGGAGCGCTGTCAAGGGGAATATGTTCTCGTTTCTTCCGCTGACCTCCCTTTCCTTACCCCCACAACGATAGACAAATTCATTGAGAAGGCGCTTCCCCTCAAGGCTGACTTCGCCTATCCCACGGTCAGCAAGGAGGTCTTCCAAAGGAAAGCGCCTGATATAGATAAGACCTTTGTGGTTCTAAAGGAGGGGAAATTCGCCGGGGGAAATGTCGTGCTCCTCAACAGGGAGTTCGTTCTGAAAAAGAGGGATGTGATAGAGAAGGCTTATGAGGTAAGGAAAAGTCCCTTGAAAATCGCCTTCTTCTTGGGTTTTGAGTTCTTCATTCGTTTTCTCCTTCAGCAGGTAGGCATACCGGCTCTCCCTCTCTCACAAGTTGAAAGATTGATGAGCAGGGCGCTGAAAGGAAAGATAAGGTCTGTTCTTGTTGATTTTCCCCATCTCTCCGCCGATATTGATGATGAGAAGGACTTTCAATGGGCATTGGAAAGGTTGAAACACACTCCACCTATCCTTGAATGAGGGAAGCCGATGCTGATTTTGAAAATCAATCCCAAGCGGATAGCGAGAAAAAAGGTAGAGATTGCCAGTGAGCTTTTGCGAGAAGGGAAATTGGTTGCTTTTCCAACCGAGACGGTCTACGGTCTGGGTGCATCCGCGTTTAATAGGGAAGCGATGAGGAGGGTCTATGAGGTGAAGGGGAGGGAAAGAGGAAAAGCCCTGACGGTTCATATCGCTCGCAAGGAGGATGTGGAAATCTTTGCTAAGGAGATACCACCTCTTGCTGAGAAACTCATTTCCAATTTCTGGCCTGGACCTCTGACGATAATACTTCCCAAAAAGGAGGATGTCCCCGAGGAGATAAGCTCAAGCGAGAAGGTAGGGCTGAGGATGCCGAGCCATCCCATATCCCTTGCCCTCATAGAGAGAAGCGGACCGCTCGTTGCCCCATCCGCTAATCTTTCCGGCTATCCAAGCCCGACCAGCGCCCAGATGGTGGTGGAACAGTTGGGTGACAAAGTGGATTGCGTGATAGATGGTGGCAAAACGATTTTAGGCATTGAATCAACGGTTATAGATATAACTGCTAAGCCGGTCATTTTGAGGGAAGGGATGATTACAAGGGAGGAGATAGAAAGGGTTATAGATGAGGAGGTAGAGGAGAAAGAGGTTCTGGAGGAGAAATATTTCCCAGCAAGGGTGATAGTGGTGGAGGGCAAGGGGGATGGGGAAATAGCGGAAGCGATAAAGAAGTTAGTAGAGGGTAAAGAAGGGGCGGGGATAATAGCGACGAGGGGAGTATGTCAGCTTTTGCCGAGGGAATGGAAGAAGGCGAGTTGGGGCAGGAGGGAAGATGTATTGGGGATGGCGCAGAGATTCTTCTCTTTATTGGATGGGATGAAAGATGCAAGGTTTCTCGTAGTGGAGAGCCCTCCTCCTGAAGGGATTGGGAAAGTTTTGCGAAGCAAATTAATGAGGATAGCTGATGAGGTAGTAAAAATTAATTGACTTTTATTAGGGTAGAGGTTAAACTAAAATTGAATCGGATGGCTCCCGGGAGCCTGAGAGAAATTTTTGTAGAAAGGAGGCAAGATGCCTGGCGCTTGAAGCGTTGGGCAAGAAGTATGCCAAGAGGTCATGTGAAGTGGTTTAGTGACAAGAAAGGGTATGGCTTCATAACGATGGAGAATGGCGAAGATATCTTCGTCCATTACACTGCCATATCCGGTGAAGGCTATCGCACCCTGAAGCAGGGTGACGAGGTTGAGTTTGAGGTAGTCCACAGCAAGAAGGGGCTACAGGCTTCCAAGGTAGTAAAGATATCGTAGCTTTGGAAGGAAGTGGGGCGTCTGCCAGGCGGAGCCTGGCAGACGCCCCCAAAAAAATAAACGCCCCAAAATAAGGGAGGTCTACTATATGCAGGTGCTCATCACCGGCAGAAACCTGGAAGTCACCGATGCGATTAGAAATTATCTCAATAAAAAGTTAAACAAGCTGGAAAGATTCAAGCAGGAGATAATTAAAGCGGAGGTCGTCTTGGAACTGCAGAGAAATTGGAAGCGGGTTGAAATCACCTTGAAAGGAGACGGCTTCATAGCAAGAGGCGAGAAAAAAGCAAACGATATCTATGCCTCAATTGACTCTGCGGTAAATAAGCTGGAAAAACAATTGAAGAGATTCAAGGAGAAATCGCAGAGGAAAGCAAGGGGAGAAACGCTTCCAGTTGAAAGCGAACCTTTAATCCTACGGAGAAAAACCGTCGCCCTTAAGCCTATGAGCGAACGAGAAGCAGTTGAGCAAATGGAGCTTTTGGGACATGATTTCTTCCTCTTTTTGAATTCCGCCACAAATAAAACCTCCCTCGTCTATAAGAGAAAAGGAGGAGGTTACGGCTTAATATCAACTGAATAAAATTCTTTAATAAGGAGGTGATTTCTATGCGTTTAGGTGTGCTCACCGGAGGCGGTGACTGCCCCGGTTTAAACCCTGCTATTAGAGCTGTTGTCTATAGAGCTTTGGATTATAAAGACGAGGTGATTGGTATCCGTGCGGGATGGGCGGGGCTCCTCAACAAGGATACCGTTCCCCTCACCTTAGAGGATGTGGAGGAGATAATCTCCCAGGGCGGAACCATTCTCCATACCTCCCGAACAAATCCCCTCAAGAAGGAGGAGGATATGGAGAAATGCACTCGCCATTTCAAGGAACTTGCTCTTGACGCTTTAATCGCTATCGGTGGAGATGATACTTTAAGCGTTGCTAATGCCCTACACAAGAGAGGAATTCCCACCGTAGGCGTTCCTAAAACTATGGATAACGACCTCTCCGGCACCGATGTTACCTTCGGCTTTGACACCGCTGTTACCGTAGCGATGGAAGCCCTTGCCCGCCTCAAGGACACCGCTCGCTCCCATTTCAGGGTTATGGTATTTGAGGTTATGGGCAGACACGCAGGTTGGGTAGCCCTTTATACCGCCGTGGGTGGAGGGGCAGATTATGTCCTCATCCCTGAGGTTCCCCTTGATATGGATGCTTTGGTGGAACACATAAAGAAGGTCAGGCAAAGAGGTAAACCTTATGCCATTATCGTTGCTTCCGAGGGGGTAGAACTCCCTAAGGAGGAAGAGGAAGAGGTGCGGGTGGATGCTTTCGGACACAAGATATTGAGGGAACGACAGGTGGCAAGCTGGCTCGCCGACCAGATAGAGAAAAGAACGGGATTTGAAACACGCTGGGTTCAAATAGGTCACATCCAAAGGGGAGGTCCTCCAACACTATATGACAGAATCCTTGCCACAAGGCTGGGAATGAAGGCTGTGGATATGGTGCATAATGGGGAATTCGGTAGGATGGCAGCGGTAAAAGGGCAGGAGATAACGAGCGTCAGCCTTGACGAAGCAGTGGGTAAGACAAAAACGGTTCCACCAGAGCTTCTGGAGGAATTCAAGACCCTGTTCAAATAGAAAATGCCCGACATAATCGCCTTGGGGGAAATCCTTATAGATTTCGTCTCCCTCCGTAAGGGTTTCCCCCTATGGCGAGCTCCCGGTTTTTTGAAGGCAGCGGGCGGTGCCCCAGCTAATGTAGCAGCTGGGCTTGGCAAGCTGGGGGCGAATGTAGGCTTCATTGGGAAAGTGGGAAATGACCCCTTCGGCATTTTCCTTAAAAACACTCTCGGAGAATGCAATGTGGATGTCTCCCATATCCTGATGAGCAATCAATATAGGACAACCCTCGCCTTCGTATCCCTCACTGAGGAAGGGGAAAGGGATTTCGTCTTCTTCCGCCATCCCGGCGCGGATATGATGCTCTCCCCTGATGAAATAGACGAAGAATACATAAAGGGGGCAAAAATCCTCCACTTCGGTTCTATTTCCCTTATAAACGAGCCTTATCGCTCCGCCACATTGCTCGCTCTGCGGATAGCGAGGGATAACGGAGTTCTCATTTCTTATGACCCCAATCTCCGGCTATCCCTTTGGGAAAGCGAGGAGAAGGCGAGGGAGGGGATTCTTCTCGGGTTGGAGTTCGCTCAGGTCGTGAAATTGAGCGAGGAAGAGTGTTCGTTTCTCACCGGGAAAACGCCTGAGGAAGGATGCGAGGAAATCTTGGATAAGGGTAAGAGTCTGGTGGCGATAACTTTGGGAGAAAGGGGATGTTATTTCTGCTCCAAAGAGGGTAGGGGATATGTGGAAGGTTTCAAGGTCAAAGTGGTGGATACAACCGGGGCAGGGGATGGCTTCGTTGCTGGTATGCTATTCAAGATATTGGAATTTGGGGAGGATTTTCCCAAGAGAGGTGGGGAAATCCTCCGTTTCGCCAATGCGGTAGGCGCTTTGACCTGCAGGAAGAGGGGAGCGATAAGGGGGCTACCAACGATTCGCCAGGTAAGGAGGTTTTTGAAAGAGAGATGAGGATAGGCGTTTTAACTAGCGGCGGCGATGCGCCGGGAATGAATGCTGCGATAAGGGCAGTTGTGCGCACCGCCATTTATTACGGTGCCTCTGTTGTTGGGGTAAGGAAGGGTTATCAAGGGTTGATAGAGGGATTGATTTTCCCGATGGATGCCTCCTCCGTGGGAGGGATAATCAACAGGGGAGGAACGATATTGGAGACCGCAAGGGCGGAGGAGTTCAAAAGAAAAGAGATACAAAAGATAGCGGTTGATAACATCAAAGAGCACGATATAGATGCGTTGATAGTGATTGGTGGGAGCGGGACGCTGAAAGGCGCTATGGCTTTATACAACGATTGGGGCATTCCCTTAAATCAAGTTGCTTCAACGATTGATAATGACCTTCCTGGCACGGATGTAACCATTGGTTTTGACACCGCAGTTAACACCGCTCTTGAGATAATAGACCGCATAAGGGATACCGCTGTATCCTTTGAGCGAATCTTCGTTGTTGAGGTTATGGGAAGGGATAGGGGGTTCATCGCATTAGAGGTAGGGATAGCGGGAGGGGCGGAATTCATAATTATTCCTGAGGTTCCCTTTGAATTTGCTAAGTTGGTGAGGAAAATAGAGGAGGGGAGAGATAGGGGGAAACATTCCTGCGTTATAGTTTTAGCTGAGGGGGCGGGGAAAGCTGGGGAATTGGCGGAAAGGATAAGGGAAAAGACGGGTTTAGAGACGAGGGGTAGTGTAGTTGGTTATGCCCAGAGGGGAGGTTCTCCAACCGCAAGGGATAGGACCTTGGCAACGCTTTTCGGGGCTAAGGCAGTTGAGCTTGCGATGGAGGGGAAATTCGGTTATCTTATCGGATTAAGGGGAGGGGAGGTATCAGCGGTTCACTTTAGTGAATTGGAAGGGAAAGAGAAAAAAATAGACTTGACTAAATTGAAAATAGCTGGGATACTATCAATATGAAGATAGAAGAGTTTAGAGAATTAGTTAAGCGGGAGTTTGGACCGAGATTGGAGCACGCAACGCCGGCGAATGTGCAGGATTTCATTACAAGCATTTATGCGGGGCTGAGTCGCAAAAGAGAAGGTAGGTTTGAGATAGAGGAGAAGGCGTCGTCCTACGAGGAGATAGTGAAGGAATTTCTTTCCTATGTTTTGGAGCATCCTTCGGATGAGGCGATTGTTCTTCTTTGGCTCTTAGCTTTAGAGCTTCTTTTCGCCGTTATTGAGCCGTTGGAGAGGGAGCGAATAGGGAAATTTTTAAATAATTTGCCTGAGGACATTTGACAAAAATGGTATTTACATTTATACTTTGCCAAACTATAATATTATCCAGGAAGGAGGTGAAATAAGTGGCTACTGGCGGAAAGCAGGTAAGCCCGGCGGTAGCGGTGATAGTCATCATCATCGTGTTGGCTATCATCGTGGCGGTGTACTTCTGGGCAGCCGGGAAACCCAAGCCCACTGGAGCGCAGCCCCCGATGATGAAGGGGATGATGAATGCGCCTGGCAAGGGTCCGATGGGTCCTGGTATGCCAGCTGGCAAGGGACCTATGGGTCCTGGTATGAAGGTACCCGTCTCACCGCCGACCGGCAACGCGCCAGCACCGGCGCCAACCGGACAATAGGGAACAAAAACGGGTGGGAGGATTGCAATCCTCCCACCCGCGCCATACTATTAAAATTGAGGAGAGAAGAGGATATGAGATTCAGTGAGGAAGTAAAAGAGAAGGTAAGAAACGGTCAATTACCAGTTGAGGTAGTGCTCTTTCAGGGAGCTGATGGAGCCAATTTAGCCTATAAGCACGGCTTCATCCTCTCCTGGGAAGAGGAGGGAATATGGTTTCACGAGTTTGAGGTCGCCTTCTCCACCCGAAGAAAAGGGGAGGTGAAATTCAAGGACCACATCCACTTCATACCTAAGCAGAGCATAAGGGATATAAGATTGCTTGAAGGGGAGGAAGCGGTTAGCTTGGAGGAGGCGATGAAAATCATTGAGATAGCGGAAAAAGAAAGGGAAAATATACCTTGAAAAGTAATGGCGGGGGTCTTGAGACCTTCTTATGATTTAGGTCCGTGGAGACCTGTGGGCGCAAGAGCCCGATTACCATAAGTGGTAAAAGACCCCCGCCGAAAATTACTATCAGGAAGCAATCCCCACCCTTCTGTCATTGCGTGCGGTAAGCGAGGCAATCTAAAATCAAGACTGCCACGCCCACTTGCAAAGCAGGTGGGCT
>JBMFMH010000020.1:0-22267 GCA_049970775.1 bacterium
AGAATTCCCTCTCTTAAAGAGAGCTTCTATTTGTTCCTTATTAATTAAACCTAATCCTATATTAACCATTTTCCACTTATTATTTGGTAGCATTTTATTTGTTTAGGATTTTCCATTTCACTTTTAAAATTATACTTTTTAGAATCTCTAATTTCAATCTTAATACCCTCCTTTTATGTAGTCAAGAACTTTGGGTAATCTTTCCCCTGAAGCTGTAAATTCCCCGTCTTCGCCCAGATGGCGGTGAAGAAACCATCTATCGATAATCATCTAAGCATCCTCAATAAATACCATTCCTTTCTCATCGACTTCCCAGAGGCGGAGGAGAACCCTTTTGATTTTGTGCTCCTGCAAAATCCTGCGAATTTCCTCCAACTTCCCCTTGGGAATATAGAGCCAAAAGGAGGGGAAAGATTTACTGAACATCTGCCATCTGTTTACCTTTTGTGGGTCAATCGTTTCCTCAACCTCCACCTCTCCAACTCCGATTACCTCGCTTGTGTCAATCTTCAGGACTACGATATCGGGATAAAAAACATTAGCTCCTATTTTAACGCCTCTTCCCTTTCTTTCTCCTGCATTGGAGAAAACATCCCAGGCAGGATTGTCAAAACGCTGTCTTATTATCTCCTCAACGAGCTTCTCATGTTCTATTTTTATCTCAATCACCTCCTTTTAGGGTCCTTTCCATCTCCCTTCGCAAATCCCTCTCCGCTATTTCCCTCCTTCTATCATATAATTTCTTCCCCTTAGCAAGACCAATTTCCACCTTAGCCCACCTGCCTTTAAGATAAACCCTCAAGGGAATAATGGTGTAACCCCTCTGGAGAACTTTTCCCATCAAATGTTTTATTTCCTCTTTCTTGAGAAGAAGCTTGCGAGGACGACGAGGGTCAATATTCAATCCCCGCGCCTTATCGTAAGGAGCTATATACATATTCAAAAGCCAGACTTCCCCCTTCTCTATCTTAGCAAAGCTATCACTTATATCGGCTTTCCCTTCCCTCAAGCTCTTTATCTCCCAGCCAGTAAGGGCGATTCCTGCTTCTTTTGTTTCCTCAATATTGTAAAAGTGGCTCGCTTTTCTGTTAGTGGTGATGACCTTCATTTTTCCTCAATCAGGGGGTTATATCCGGATTTCTTTAGCTCGTCCACCAGCTGCTGAGCGTTCTCTTTTTGAGAAAATGCTCCTAATTGCAATTTATACTTATTCCCCACTGGCACGAGGATGGCTTCCTTACCCTGTTTAGTTAATTCATCTTGGATTTTCTTTGCCTCCTGCTCCTCAAAAGGTCCGATAGTGACCTTATAAAGCTTCTGGGGTGTTTCCTGGGTGGATGCCTCATTTGTGGGTGGTGGCGTAGTTATCGCTTTTGGAGGCTGGGGAACATTAGTTGGTGTAATAGTGACCTCCATTTTGGGCTTAGGCTGTGGTTTAGTAACACTCTGCTTTGGTTGAGGGGGAGGAGAGGGTTTATGAGGAATGATGAGGATGGGGGAAGAGGGTGGATTGAATTGTCTTTGCGGGATTGGGCGATTCCTTGGCGGCGCTTCCTCGTATCCTCGGGGGCTGGAAAGTTTCCAACCGGTGAACAAACCCAAAACGAAAGAGCTTGCAAGGACGATGAAAACGCCCATAGTGAGAAGAATATTCTTAAGAAGCCCCGATTTTTCTATGCTTATCACTCCTTTCAATTTGCATTATAATTTAAAATAGAAAAGGAAGTCAAGAGAATAAAAATTTGCTTGCATATTCTATGAGATTAAAGTAGAATATAGAAGCCAAGCTCATATGAAAAAGACGACGAAAAAAAACAATAAAGGAGGAGGTCGAAGAAATGGAGGTATTGAAGGTATCAGCTAACTCCTCACCAAAAGCGGTAGCGGGAGCTATTGCTGCGGTTATGCGAAGGGATGGGCAGGTCATCGTGCAAGCCGTTGGAGCGGGCGCCGTAAATCAAGCGGTGAAATCCATCGCCATTGCAAGGGGATATGTAGCGCCGAATGGCATAGATTTGGTAGCTGCCCCTTCCTTCCATTCCGTTAATATCGACGGCGAAGAGCGAACAGCGATTCGTTTCCTTCTGGAATCCCGCACTAAGTAAAAAACAGAATCTTAACTCCCAAAAAGGAAATCTCGGGGAAAGGATGGTCATAGCTATCTTTAGCGAATCTTTTCCCCCCATTATAAATGGGGTTTCCATATCCATTGAAACCTTCGCAAAGCATTTGCAGGAACTTGGATGCAAGGTCTATTTCTTCGCTCCTCGCTACCCCGGTTATATAGACAAAAATTCCTCCGTTTTCCGCTTCCCTTCTTTTCGCTTCCCACATCATCCCGAATACCCCATACCAATTCCCTTCTCGCCGAGGATATTTGAGATTTTCTCCTCTTTGAAGATTGATGTAGTCCATCCCCAGACCCCTTTCCTTTTAGGCTGGACAGCGAGGCATTTAGCCAGGAAAAACGGCTCCATCCTCGTTACAACTTATCATACCTTCTATGAGGAATATTCCCATTATGCTTTCCCCATTCCCTCCTTTATTATAAAGCCCTTCCTCAGAAAGCTTAGTAAAGATTTTTGCAATCTATGCGATGCGGTGGTTGCTCCCACCAAAGCGGTTGAACAGTTATTAAGAGGATATGGCGTGTATCGGGAAATTGAAGTTATTCCCACTGGGTTGGAGCTGGATAACTGGTATAAAGAAGAAAATCCCGCTTTCCCTCGTCTTGCTCTCGGCATTCCTCCCGATGCTTCCATCATAACCTATATCGGTCGGCTTGCTGCGGAGAAGAATGTAGCAATGCTTATTTTCGCATTTAAGAGAATAGTTGAGCAAGTTCCCAATGTGTATTTGCTTTTTGTCGGCTCGGGTCCCGAGGAGGAACATCTTAAGGAGTTAAGCGAGGAAATGGGCGTAGATGATAAGTGTAGGTTTCTTGGCTTCGTGGATAGAGAGAAGGTAAGGGAATGCCTATCAGCGAGCGATATTTTGGTCTTTCCTTCTAAAACGGAAACACAAGGATTGGTGATGGCGGAGGCGCTTGCAATGGGTGTTCCGGTTGTTGCTGCTGATTCCTTCGGTGCGAGAGAAACTATTAGAAACGGTGTTGACGGCTTTATCCTTCCCGCTGAACCGGAGGCTTTTAGTGAGACCGTCCGAGAGCTATTGATGAACAAAGATATGCTCTCCAGGATGAAGGAAGAAGCATTGAAGGGTGCAAAGCGCTTCTCAGCTAAGGAGAGCGCAAGCAAGCTTCTAAATCTCTACCAACGGCTGTTAGAAAAAAAGAAAAAACTATGAAGCTATTCTTGCCTTTCCTCTTGACCCTTTCCCTCCTATCCTTTCCTGCGGAGGAGATGAGGTGTTCCCTTACAAGCCAGGGGCTTTACATCACGATTAAAGGGAAGGGGATAGTTAGGCGTTCCTCCTTCACTGTTATATCCCAAGACAAAGTTATATACGATAGTGGTAAAAGAAAAGCAGTGATAAAAGAGGAAGGAAATTCCTTCATATGGCAGGACGAAACCCCTGAGCTATCCGTGGTTTATAAAGCTTCCTATGTGGAGGAAGGGATAGAAGTAGACCTTCGCTTGAAGCTCCTTAAGGATGTCCCTGCCAAACTCCAATACTTCATCCAAATGCCGATAAGTCAATTCGCAGGAGCAACTTTTAAAACAGATAAGAAAATAGGCAACATATCGGTTATCTGTAGGGCACAAAGGATGGAAGAGGCTATCTTAGCCGATAATTTTCAAAATCTCTCCTTCCGCACTTCCTTGGGAGAGCTATCCTTGTCCCTTGAGGGGGAAGGAAGAAGGGTTTTGATGGATGCCCGTTTGCCCGTATGGAGCAAGGACGAACTATGGGTAGGATATATGGAAGCTCCCTTGGCTTTCGGAAAGGAGGTTTCTTTTCGCGTTTTTTTCAAATTCACCTCCGCTCTCGTTGAAGAGAAGATAATCAAAAGCAATGTTAATCCGATATATCAGGATAAACTCTTCCAAATAAACTGGCCCTTCCCTCTCTTCCCCCCTCCAAAACAAGCGGTTTGGGGAAACGATTTCTTCCATCCCCACCACACCAATATAATAGTTGATTCCTCTTTATCTAATAAGGATGAACCCACGATAATCCTTCTTATGAAACTTCTTAAGGAGCAAGGAATTAACCTCCAAGTTTCATCATCTAATGAACCGCTTAAGAGATTGACGGGAAATATAGTCCTGACGAAAAACGAAAACCTCTTGAGCGCTCTTTTATCTTCAGGGGAGGGCGATATCCTCAAAGAACCTTTAAAGCCAGAGGGATATGTTTTGGTCGTGAAACCGAATTTTCTTTTTCTTTGCGGGAAAGATGAAAGAGGACTTTTTTACGGTGTGCAGACAATTAGATGGTTGATGAGAAAAGAAGGCATAAGATGTTGCATCATAAAGGATTATCCAGCCTTCCCTTTCCGAGGCATCCACTTCTTTGCCGACAAATTTTCCCTCCCTTTCTACCTCCAATTGATAGAGAAGGTGCTCGCCCCTTTGAAGGTAAACTCAATTGTCCTTGAATGTGAGTATGCGGAGTGGAAGAGCCAGCCAAATCTCAAGAACGATTGGACGATGACACAGGAGGAGATCAAAACCCTTCTTGAAAAGGCGAAAGAAAATTTCATAGATGTTTATCCCCTCGTTCAATCTTTTGGGCACGCTGAATGGGCGTTCCAAAGGAAAAATAACCTTGATATAGCGGAGGACCCTCAGCGTCCCTATGCATTTTGCCCCTCCAATCCTCGCACCTACTCCTTTTTGTTCAGTATATACGATGAGGCAATCAATTTATTCGGGAAGCCAGCGATATTCCATATCGGAGGGGATGAGGTGGAAATGATTGGCAGATTTCCCAATCCGAACTGTCCTTATGGCTGTGGAACAAAGGGCATCGTGAACTTATATGTTTCTCATATTAAAAAGATTTATGATTACCTATCTCAAAAGGGTTGCAAGGTGATGATATGGGGAGACGAAATGCTTGCCCCAGGGGAAGCAGGGGATGCGACGCACGCGCAGACGAAGGCGGAAGCGGAAGAAAAACGCAAACTTCTACCGAAGGAGATAATAATCGCCGATTGGCATTACAATCCCTTTGACGATTACCCCTCAATAAGTATATTTAAGCAAGCTGGCTTCAATCAAGTGATTGCTTGCACTTGGTATAGACCAACCAATATTTACAAATTCGCTCAATCCGCCTATAGGCAAGGAGCAATGGGTCTTCTCCAGACGACCTGGGCGGGATTCTACGACACCAATTCCCTTTCCAAGAGCTTTGAACAAGTTGCTCCTTATGTTCTGAGCGCCATCTACGGCTGGAATCCGGATGCCCCCGCTCCCAATATGCTCCCCCATATAGCGGAATTATTCAAGGAGCTCTGGGAGGGAAGCATAGGAAGCGAGGGTGGCGGTTGGTTGTTGGATTTAAGCGAGGCTGGTGTAGCGCAGTTCACGGATATTTCCCCGGGAGAAAGATTTTTGGGCGGAAGAAAGTTCCTTATCCCAGAGAAGAAGGTTGTGCTAAGAGCACAAAATCCCTTCGCTTTTGATGCCCCAACTGCTATTGAACTGAGGTTAGAGGTTCCCTTGCCCGCGAGGGAGCTTTTCTTCCTTCATTGCGCCGTTGGGGAGGAACCACCTGGTACCGCAATCGGTGAATATGATATTCAATTTGATGATGGGGGCAAGGAGGTCTTGACTCTTTCCCTTGGCAACAACATAATGCCTTTGGGAAGCGACAAGCTCACAGTCTGGTTGTCTCCCCCTGTATCAAACAGGCTTTTGGGGTTGAGAATCTTCAACTGGAAAAATCCCAATCCTCACAGGAAAATCGTCAGGATTAGAATGGTTTCCTATAAAACGAGGAGCGCTATTCTCTTGGCGGGAATCAGCGCCAGCGCTCCTTAGCGAAGCTTAATTGTTAAAAAAGGAGGTGTAAGGATTGGCTAATTTAGCTATCACGGGTGGCAAGCCGGTGAGGGATAAGCCTTTCCCCACCTGGCCGATTTGGCGTGAAGAGGAAGTAAAAGCTGTAGCGGAGGTCGTGAGGTCGGGGAAATGGGGAACAAGGGGTGGGAAAGTAGAGGAATTTGAAAGAAAATTTGCCGAATATTGCCAAACTAAGCATTGCGTTTCTCTTACCTCTGGCACAACTGCTCTATATCTCGCCCTTTGGGTCTCTGGAGTTGAGCCAGGAGATGAGGTTATAGTTCCGCCTTATACCTTCATCGCTACCGCAAATGCGGTAGCGATGCTGGGAGCGGTTCCCGTTTTCGCTGATATTGATTTGCGAACATTTTGCTTAGACCCCTTTTCTGCGGAAGCGCTCATAACGCCTCGCACTAAAGCCATCATCCCCGTTCACTTGGCTGGGGAACCCGCTAATATGGATGCCTTCCAAGAGATAAAGGACAAATACGGATTGATGATTATCGAGGATTGTGCCCACTCCCACGGCTCGGAATGGAGAGGCAAGAGAACAGGCTCCCTAGGCGATGTTGGCGCCTTTTCCTTCCAGGAATCCAAGAACCTGCCCGCTGGGGAAGGAGGAGCCCTAACCACTAATAATACTGACCTTTACGAATATGCTTTCAGCGTCCATCATGTGGGGAGGAAAAGGGTGGGAGGAGAATGGTATGAACATTTCACTCTCGGCTCAAATATGAGGATGACCGAGTTCCAAGCTGCAATCCTCCTCTCGATGATGGATAAGATAGAAGAAGAATTTATGAAAAGGGAAGAAAATGCCCGCTATCTAGATTCTCTATTAAAGGAAATTGAGGGTATAATCCCGCAGGAAAATGACGAGAGAGTTAATAGGAGGGCTTATCATCTTTACATTTTTCGCTATGAAAAAGAAGCCTTCGCTGGAGTGGAAAGGGATTTATTTATAAAAGCTCTCAACGCGGAGGGAATCCCTTGTTCCGCTGGTTACACTTTGATATGCGATGCCCCAGTTTATGAGCAGAAAAACCTCGGTCCTTTCAGGAAATTATTGGAAAAGGAAAAATTTATAAGGGAACCGCTTACTAATGCGAGGGTTTTGGAAAGGGAAGGGGTTTGGCTATTCCATAGCCTTCTACTGGGAGAAAAAAGGGATATGGAGGATATCGCGGAAGCTATCCGTAAAATCCAGAGAAATATAGATGAATTGAAAAGCCTATCTTAAGGGAGGTAAAACATAATGGCAGAATTGCTCATCTCTTATGGAGAAGTAGACATAACCCCGCATTTCCCAGTTGACCTTGTGGGCTATGGGGATAGGGTTAATCCGAGTTTGGGGATACTGGACCCTGTTTTCTGCACTTATCTCCTCTTTGAAGGCGGAGGGAAAAAAGCGCTTCTCTTGAGCTTTGACCTTCTCAATTTCGGTGGAGGTTTAAGGGCAAGGTTATATCCTCGCCTTCGTTCGCTGGGCTTTTCAGAAGCGGAGATTTTCCCCATCGCTACCCATACCCATTCCGCTCCCAGCACGAGAGACTTCCCCTATATGGGAAGCCCTGATGAGAAATGGTTAGGGGATGTCGCAAAGAAAATTTGCCAAGCCATAAGAGAAGGAAAACGAGAGGGGAAAAAGCTGCGCTTAGGGGAAGGGGAAGTAGATATCGCCGTGAATAGGAGAACGCTTGAAGGATGGCTCCCAAAAAGAAAAGAGGAAGGCTATGTGGAAAAGGAGTTATCGGCGCTTTTCCTTGACAACCTTCCCCTTGTCAACTTCACTTGCCATGCGGTTTGCTTGGGAGGTAAAAATCGTTTCATCAGCGCTGACTTTCCTGGCAGGACTCGGATATATCTGAAATCTTTTCTTAATTCCCCTATCGTTTTTATGGCTAATGGGGCAGCTGGCGACCAAAATCCCAAGGAGAGGGGAATCTATGGTTTGGAGAGCACGGGAAGAAAATTAGCGGAAGCTGTTTTGGAGATAGAAAAGAAGGCAAATGAGGTTGAGGGAAATGCTATTGATTACATTCACAAAATACAATCTTTTCCTCTCGCTGACCCTCCCTCTATCTCACAGCTTCGTGAGTTCATAGCGAAGCAAGAAGAAGGAATTGAGACAGTTTCTCTTCCGGAGCGGATTTGGAGGTGCTCTTACATCCGCTGGGCAAGAGATACGATGAAAAAGGTGGAAGAAGGAAGTTATGAGAGGGAAGCGAAGGGAAAGATAAGCCTTCTGCGAATAGGGGAGATAGTTTTCCTCTTCTTCCCTGGGGAGGTTTTTTCCGAAATAGGTAGAAAAGCAAGGGAAATCGTAAGGGAAAGGGGATTTTCCCCCTTAATCATAGGCTATTATGACCGCTTAGTTGGTTATCTGCCAACCGCTTCTGCCTTTGAGGAAGGTGGCTATGAGGTAAGCGATGCTTATAGATGGTATGGAAAGCCGGCGCCTTTCCTTCCAACGGTTGAAGATATAATCTTGCAAACGGTGAGCGATTTATTGAAAAAGCTTTAAAGAATGTTCAAGCGCCCCATCGTTGTGCTTCTCTTCCTGTGGATAGGAGGGATAGTTTTAGCCTTCAACTTCATTCCTCCTCCCTTTCCCTTTCTTCTTTTAGCCTTTTTCCTTCTGCTCCCTTCTCTTTTCCTTCCCCACCCTCTGGCAAAAGCGTTCGTTTTGTTTTCCTTCTTTCCCTTTAGCGTTTCCTTTAACTCCCTTTATTTTTCTCAGCGCAGGCTTCCTTCGCCTTGCATAGGTAATGGTATTGCGGAGGGAACTATTATTGAGGAAATGAATTTCTCAAAGGACGGAAAGCCTTATCTCTTCCTGAAAGCTATGAAGATAAGAGCAGGAGGAAAGGAAGATAAGGGGAAAATCGTGAAGGTTCTTCTTAAGGAGCTCAAAGGCAATCCCTTGAGAATGGGTGAAAAAGCTGTATTTGAGGGAAAGCTTGCGCCACCGCCCTTGAAAATTCGCCTGCAAGGTATTTCCTATTTTATGAAATCCGCTAAGCTGATAAGGAGTGAGAAAGGGAGGGGATTTTTGTTTCTCATCGGTAAATTGAGAAAAAAACTGCAGGAAGCTTCAAAGCAATTGCTACCCTCGGATTCCTCACTGGTTTTAACGAACCTCGTGATTGGGAAGGCGGATGTCCCCTCTCCTCCAGAGCTGGTGGAAAGCTTTAGGAAAACGGGGACAATCCATATTCTCGTTGTATCGGGCACACAAGTCTCCCTATTAGTCGCAATGGTTTGGTTTCTCCTCAAGTGGCTTGGCGTGAGGGAAAATCATTTGGGAATACTCTTTTTGAGGAAGGAAGTGCGGAAGAAGATGGGATTGGGAAGCAAAGAGGAAGGATTTCTGCTCCTGCGAGGTCTCGCTTTTCTCTTCACCTTCTCCTTGATTATCATCGGCTACTCATTCCTTGTAGGAGGGGAACTACCCATACAGCGTGCATCCTTAATGGGGGTGCTTGGGGTAATAGCGGTTACGATGGGAAGGGAAATGGATGCCCTGAACATCTTCGCATTCACAGCATTGGCTATTCTTCTCAACCATCCACCAGCTTTGTATAATCCGAGCTTCCAACTCTCCTTCTTGGCTGTGTGGGGGCTTCTGTCCCTTCTTCCCATCGTGAGGAGCTTTTTGCCAAATCCACGCCATTCCCTTTTTCGTTTTCTCTATTTGACATTCGCCACATCCTTATCCGCTCAAATAGCGGTTTCCCCCATTTTGATTTATTACTTTAAAATGATTAGCCCGATATCCCTCGTCGCTAATATCTTCGCTGTTCCCCTTTCCTTTTTAATCCTCGTGGAAGGACTTTTTCTCCTTCCCCTATCCATTCTCCTTCCCTTAGCAAAATGCATCATAACTCCTCTCCTATATCTCCCAATAAACCTTCTCATTCGCCTCGTTGAATTCTTCTCTCGTCTTCCCTTAGCGAGCTTGAGCTTTTCCCTACCTCCCTTCTTATTATATTTCTCCCTTTTCCTTCTCTTCCTTGCAGGGGAGGTGGTGATAGAGCCCTCCTCAACCAAAGCAAGGAAACTTTTCCTTTATTCTTTTTTTCTTTATACACTCCTATTGATATGGCATAATATATTCTAAAAGCGAAGGAGGTTGAGAAAAAATGTCCTTTGAGGAAGGGACAATCGTTTATTTTAAGGACGAGGAGAATTGGCAGGAAAACACGGAAAAAGTCGTTCAGATTGTGCGGGATTTTCTCGCCAAGAACCCGCAGATTAAATATGTTGTAGTTGCATCAAGCAGGGGATATACCGCTGAGAAGATGGCGAGAGCGTTGCCTTTGGAGAGAATCAAGCTGTCCGTTGTTAAATTGGCTGTTCCAAGAGACCAGGAGTTCAATGTGGAGTTTGACGAAGGAGTTAAGGAATACCTCTTCTCTCGTGGTATCCCCCTTCTTCAGGCAACTCATACCCTGAGCGGAGGGATAGATGTTGCCCTTATGGAGAAGTTCGCTGGCATACCCCATTCACGCTTGATCGCGGAAACCCTCTACTTATTCTCTCAAGGTATGAAAGTCTGCTTAGAGATAGCAAGTATGGCTGTTGATGCCGGCTTAATCCCTGAGGGGGCTGATGCCTTATGCATCGCTGGCACAGGGTTCGGAGCCGATACCTGTGTTCTTCTTCAAGCGGAAGGCTCCTCCCGCTTCTTCAATATCAAGGTTAAAAGAATCCTTTGCATGCCCGAGTGAAAAGGAAGAGCTTCTTGGCTGCGGAGAAAAGTGGAAAGTTTAGGGGCTCCCATAGTAACAACCCATATCGGAGTAATCCCTAACGACCGCACTCACCCTGACTGGGATAAACTTAGACGCTCCCTTGACGAAATCGGAGCTTATGGGGAGAAAGTCGGCGCAGTGCTCGCCGCTGAAACTGGTCCTGAAGAGCCCGAGCTGATGGCGGAGTTCTTCCAATCCCTAAACACTCAGGCGATAAAAGTGAATTACGACCTCGCTAATTTGGCAATGAAGGGGTTTGAACCGGTTGAGGGAGTGGAGGTGCTTGCTCCCTATATCGTTCATACGCACGCTAAGGATGGGCTCAGAAGTAGCGATGGTAGAATGGAGGAAGCTCCCCTGGGGAAAGGTCAGGTGAGATGGCGAGAATATCTATTAGCTTTGGATAGATTGGGTATAGCGGATATTTAACGATAGAAAGGGAGAGGGGAGTGACCCTTTAAAGGAAATAAAAGAAGGGAAAGATTTTCTCTCCACCCTCTTGAAGGAGTTAGGGCTCGGAGAGAAGTAGAAGAATGGGAGCAGATAGCGTTTCCTTTTTAAAATTCTCTTCTCCCAGAGGGGTACCCGTAGGGTCGGGTGTTCTAATGACTACCCTGCCGAGCAGTGCCAGGAACCCCCTTTTTCCAAAAGGGGGATTGTTTTCTGAATACCCCGCCTCTTTGCCTTTTAATTCCCCTTTCATTGAAAGGGGTGGCGGACGAAGCTGTGAATTGCAGGGCAATTCCTACTCTCAGTGGAGGCTGGCGGGATGTTCGTCCCTGAAATAGCCAATTCCCGAACAAATGAAAAGCTACGGCTTCGTTGAACAACTCCAACAAAAGCACATTTTCTTCAATTTCTGTAAACCTTGAATAAATCTTAGTTTGCATAAAAAGAGAAAATTCTTATTTTTCCTTTTGTTAGCAGTAGATAGTGGGAAATAAATGGTCATTTTCTCCTTTTTCGGAATAATTCAACAAAGCCAAAGGCTACCGAAAATTCCCGCTAAAATTTTGCTTGACTTATGTTTTTTCTTGATTTTTAATCATAATTGGAGGTGGTTCTCTTGAAAAAGTATTCGTTTCTCCTTCTGGTTATCGTTGTAGGTGTAGCTTTCGCCCACCCTTCCTTCAACGGCTACACTGGGCTCTTTTACACTCCCACTGCGGAGGTCCTTGCTCCTAACAGCTGGTCAGCTGGAGCATATAGCGTTGAGCTGGATGAGGTTTTCCCTGATAGATACTGTTTCAGCTTCGGTTTTCCCGGAAACATGGAGCTCAATTTGCTGAAGCTAGCACCGGATAGCGGGGAGAAGGAAACGATTATCTCGGGAAAATATCAGATTTTTCCCGAAAGCAAGGGGAAAGCTGCGTTATCCGTTGGAGCAATAGATATAACGAAGGAGATGGAGACTACGGTATATCTCGTTGCCTCTCGCACTTTAACGGGAGCATTTGAGGTGAAGAAGCGAAGGGTTTTTGAGACAATCGGACACATAGGGATAGCGGGAGGCGGAATGGACGGCATTTTCGCTGGAATAGAGTTCGTTTTGGCTCCCTCCCTCAGGCTAATAGGAGAATATGACACAAGGCATTTCAACATTGGTGGCAGGATAATAATAAACGACCAGGTAGCGATAACGGGAGCGGTGTTTGATTTTAACAAATTCGGGATGGGCGTTTCCTTCAGCAAGGTGCTGTGAACAAAGAATACACCGAGCTTAGGCAGGAACCCTGCACGAAGAGATGGGTGATAATATCGCCCCAGCGGGCGAAACGACCCCATAGCTTGGGAGAAGAAGAAAAGGAGAAATTGGAACTCCCGGAATGGGATGCTTCCTGCCCGTTTTGCCCAGGAAATGAGGGGCAAACCCCACCGGAGATTTTCTCTTTAAAGGACGATAAGGGCTGGAGGGTGAGGGTGATTCCTAACAAGTATCCTGCCCTCCAGCCCAGTGAGGAAATAATCCAAATTGAAGGAGTTGACCCCTTCGTCTGGCTGTTGGGGATAGGGAGCCACGAGGTAGTTGTTGAATCACCCCTACACAATAGGACTTGGGGGAATATGGGTGTGGAGCAAATGGAAGCGGTTATCCGCTGTTTTCTGAGGAGATATCGTGCCCTGCGAGCGGATAAGAGGTTGAAGTATATTTGCATCTTCCGCAACCACGGTGAAAGGGCAGGAACATCTCTGCTCCATCCCCATTCTCAAATCATCGCTACCCCCATAGTGCCGGAGAACATCAGAGCGGAGGTTGAAGAAGCGAGGCGCTATTACGATGACAGGCTCCACTGCGCCTACTGCGATGTCCTTCGTAGAGAGTTGGAGGCAGGGGAACGCTTAATCCTTGAAACCGACCATTTCGTAGCTTTCGCTCCCTTCGCTTCCCGAATGCCATTTGAGGTCTGGGTTCTTCCTAAGAAACATAGCCCTTCCTTTGACTATATTGAGGAGGAAGAAATAAACGATTTAGCGCTGGTTTTGGAGACCATTTTCAAAGCATTTTATGAAGGACTTGGCGACCCTCATTACAACTTCATCGTCCATTCCGCACCCTTACGGGATTCCTGCGAGGATTATTATCACTGGCATATTGAAATCCTTCCCCGCCTAACCATTCAAGCCGGATTTGAACTTGGCACGGGGATTTACATCAACACCACTTTCCCGGAAGAAGCAGCGAAGTTTTTGCGCCAGCATTGCCTAAAATAGGTTAGAAATTGCTCTGTGGTTAGACTTTCAAGCTACCAATTTAACGATAGTATGGCAAAGATTATCGCTAGAATAGCTATGCCGATGGATATCCCCCAAATCGCTCCCCTTTTAATCATATGCCAGAGGCTCCTTCTATGCCTCCTTTTCTTTTTCTTCTTTATATATACTTTCTCTTTCCGCTCGCTACTTTTTTCTACATCCTCCAACTTCTATTCCTCCTTCCTTAGAGAAAGTGTTCTATATTCGTCCTCGTCATAGCTTTCGCAGTCTCAACTCCATAGCGATTAGCTACTATAGAAAAAGCCTCCCGCAAATATTTGAAACCCTCAGGATTGTGGGCATCACTGGCAAGGATATCCGCTATACCCTCTTCTAACAAATTCTCCGCCACCCTCCTCATTTCCTTTCCCTGAATCCCCACTAAGGAGTCTGCGTTAATTTGGAATAAAGCTCCCATATTCTTTAGATGTTGTAATCTCCTAATATCTCTTGCAAAGGAGGGATTTCGTTCCGGATGAGCTATAACAGGCTTATAACGCTTTAGGACTATTTTAAAAACGAACTGTTCCAATCCAGATAAGCCACCAATGGGAGGAGTATCAAGGAGAATGAGCTTGCCCGTGGCTATTATCTTCCCTTCCTCAAAGAGGCTTGGTGCCTCAAGGAGAGGGACTTCGCAGCCGGGATAAAGCTTTATAAAATTCGGCAAATCGTTGATGGCAAGCTCTATATCCTCTATTTTCAAAATTTCTCCTCCCCAGATTAAATGGGGAGTGGCAACTATCTCGCTTACCCCCTGCTTTTTCGCTTCCTCAAGCATCAATAGTGCTTCCTCCCGGTCAGGGGGTCCATCATCAAGAGCCGGCAGGATATGGCAATGGATATCAATTATTCCTTCTTCCTTTTTCAACGCTTAGTTAGATACGATATGTAGTAAAGGATTGTGAATATGGATAAATAACGAGACCAATCTATCTGCTTCTTTGCGGGAACGAAAACTATGTCGTTATTATTTATCTCAATGTTTTGCGAGGTATCGCCCCTTGAGACCCTACGCAGGTCAACCGTTATTCTTTCCGTTTTACCTTCCTTTGAGCGGGTTATCGTTATGGAGCGCTCCTCAGCGGTTGACCTTAAACCACCTGCCAGGGCTAATAAATCTAATAGATGGGCATTGGCAGGAGAAATGGTATAAATGCCAGGCTTACCCACCTCTCCCATAACCACCACCTTGATATTCCCTCTCGGCACATAAACCACATCGCCTGGCTTAAGAGGTATATCCTCCCGCTTGAGCGACTGGGGATTGGAAAGGTCAAAGTAGAGGGTTTTCCCTTCCCTAATAACCGAGATATTGGAAATGTCTGCGTTATCCGTTACCCCACCGCATCTTGCGATTATCTCCGTTAACTTTGCCCCTGGGAAAAGCGTGACCTGCCCGGGCGTTCTCACCTCACCAATCACCGATACAACCGCTGTGGGAACGATTATCGCATCCCCGGGATTTATTTTAATATCCTGCCCACCTTTTAGTATTTCCTCCAGATTTATCTTCTCTTTCTTCCCTTCCTTGTTTACTAATAGGACGGAGGTAATATCGGCTTGGGGAGTAACTCCTCCCGCAAGGGCTATCGCCTCCCGCAGACCCAAACCAGGCACCAAATCATACTCACCCGCTTTTGCCACCTCACCCAATACATAAAACTTATTGAAGCTGAACTTCACGATTGAGACCGCAACATTGGGCTCCTTTATAAATTCCTTCAGCCTTTGGGTTAATCTATCCGCTAGCTCTTGCGTCGTTAGCCCTATCACATCTATCTCACCTATTAGGGGGTATGTTATCTTACCATCAGGGGGAACGACGACCTGTTTGGAAAGGTCTGGTTCTCCCCAAACGGTTATATCTAAGACATCCGCTGGCGATATTCTATAAGGCTCCGCTGCGAACAATCCGCCCAGCGCTAAAATGACGAAAAAAGGTAAGAATATCCTCTTCATAAAGCTAACACCTCCTAAATTTGCTTATAATATTAAGCCCTAGGAAAATAAAGTCAAGCATTTTGCCCATTATCTTCCGAAAGCGTATAATTTCAGTGATGGATACTTACTCGGGAAGGCATATCTATAGGAGCTTGTTAATTGTATTGGCGGTGCTACTGGTCGGCACAATGGGTTACCATTTAATTGAGCATTGGAACCTCTGGGATTCCTTTTATATGACCGTGATAACTGTAACAACAGTCGGCTACAGAGAAGTTGCTCCCCTGTCCAATCTCGGCAGAGCGTTCACCATTTTCCTCATTTTTAGCGGTATGGGAGCGATATTTTATTTCCTCACACGTATCATTCAGTTTACAATTGAAGGAGAGCTATCAGGAGGCATAAGAACAAGGAGGTTATGGAAGCAAGTGGAAGAACTAAAAAATCATTTCATTATCTGTGGCTTCGGAAGGGTTGGAAGCCACGCAGCAGAGGAATTAGCTAAGGCTGGTGCTGCTTTTATAGTTCTGGATACATCCTCTGAGGCTATCTCCTTAGCCCGCACGAGGGGGTATTTAGCCCTACAGGGTGACGCAACTGATGAAGAAACATTGAAGACGGCGGGAGCAACAAGAGCGAGAGGATTGATAGCTTGCCTACCTTCCGATGCTCTCAATCTTTACGCTATACTCACCGCGCGCTTCCTCAACCCCATTCTCTACATCGTCGCCCGTATTGAACACGAAGAGGCAGAGGACAAGTTCATTAAAATTGGCGTGAATAAGGTAGTTAGCTTACATTCCACAGCGGGTAGGCATATGGCGCGTCTCGCCCTTAATCCCTCGATAGAAGGGACGATGGACATAGCTGTTGGTCCGAGTTTAAAGGTTCTCCTTGAACAAATAGAGGTTTCCCCGTCCTCTCCTTGTATTGGTAGGACATTAAAGGAAGTAAAAGAAGCCTGCGGAAAAGAAATAGAGTTCGTTGGGTTGAAAAAGGGGAAGGGTCAAAATATCATTTGGAACCCTTCCCTCTCCACGACGATTGAAGCGGGAGATGTCTTCATCGTTGCAGGTTCAACGGAAAAGTTGCTTAAATTTGTGCAGGCAACAGGTTAAAATGGAAAGGGAGTGATTAGCTATGCCCAAAAGCGCTTTACTTGTAATAGATATGCTTAACGATTTCGCCCATCCCAAGGGAGTGCTTTATGCCCCCTCGGTGCGGGAAATCATCCCTCGTGTGAAGGAGAAGATAGAGAAAGCGAGGGAAGAAAAATGGTTAGTGATTTACCTCTGCGATGCCCACCGCCCAGAAGACAGGGAATTCCTAACCTTTCCACCTCACTGTGTTGAGGGAAGCTGGGGAAGCGAGATAGTGGAGGAATTGAAGCCGAGGGAAAACGAATACATAGTGAGGAAACGGCGTTTTTCCGGCTTTTTTGCTACCGATTTGGACCTACTGCTTAAAGAGAAAAATGTGGAGGAGCTCCACCTCACCGGTTGCCTAACGGATATATGCGTTCTATTCACTTGTGCTGACGCCTACTTCCGTGGCTACAAGGTGTTCGTTTCCCGAGGTGCTACCGCTGCCCTTGCCCCGGAGGACCACGAGTATGCCCTTAAACTTATGAGGAAAGCCTTTGGAGCGGAGGTGGAAGAGTAAAATGAAGCTTTTCCATACCGCCTCAGATGAGGAGATAAAAAATGGAGAGGTAACTGATGTATATTTCATCCGCACGATAAACATTCTGCGTGAGAAAGGGATAAAGAAAAGGGTGGCAATGGAGGTAAAGGCAAATAGTCTACCCAATGGATACGAGTGGGCGATTTTGGTTGGTATAGAGGAGGTTTCTCGTCTTCTTGAGGGAATCCACGTTGATGTTTGGGCAATGGAGGAAGGGGAAATATTCAAGGGAGGGGAACCAGTGATGTTGCTTGAAGGTGAATATAGCGAGTTCGGTCATTATGAAACCCCTATATTGGGTATGCTTTGCCAGGCTTCCGGTGTTGCTACTAAATCCGCTCGCTGTAAACTGGCAGCGGGTGATAGATTAATCCTCAGTTTCGGTGCGAGGAGAATGCACCCTTCCCTTGCCCCTATGATTGACAGGGCGGCCTTCATTGGTGGCTGTGATGGCATATCGGTGGTGAAATCAGCCCAAATGTTGGGCGTTAAGCCTACAGGAACGATGCCTCATAGCTTTATTTTGATTATGGGAGACCCTGTTGAAGCCTTTTTGGCCTTTGATGAGGTAATGCCAGAGGATGTTAAGAGAGTTTGTTTAGTTGATACGCTTTACGATGAGAAGCAAGAAGCAATAGCAGCAGCGGAGGCTTTGGGAAAGAGGCTGTTCGGCGTTAGATTGGATACGCCTGAGTCAAGGCGAGGAAACATTAAGGAAATACTCAAGGAAGTGCGCTGGGAATTGGATTTAAGGGGATACGATTATGTAAAGATATATCTCTCCGGAGGAGTAGACGAGAAGGAAATTGAAGAGACGAGGGAGCTCGTCGATGCCTACGGCGTGGGGACGGCGATAAGCAATGCACCCACGATAAATTTCGCTATGGATATCGTTGAGGTTGAGGGCAAGCCTTTCGCCAAAAGGGGAAAGCTCTCGGGAAAGAAGCAGGTTTGGCGCTGTTCAAAATGTGGAAAGCGCCTAATAACGAGATTTGATAGTCCCGCCCCGCTCTGCTGTAACGAGGAAATGGAGGCGCTTCTAAAACCCCTTTTAAAGGGAGGAAATTTGTTAAGGGAACTTCCCTCTCCCGAGAAGATTCGCGCTCGCACGCTTGCTCTTTTAGGTTTATAGTTTCTTCAGGGAATCATCGTGCTTGGTAAAAAAGTTAGAGCAGGATAATCCCCTACTTTTCCATATACCGCCCTCTACAAATCTTCCCTTCTTTATGAAGTCTAATATGTTATGGGATTATACATTGATTTGACAATTACCTTCTTATTTGTTAATATTTTTTAAAGAAATTTTAGCGGAGGTGAAAGATTTAAAGATGCCGCTTCTCAAAGAGGAAAAGGAAAAGATTATCTCTGAATTCGCTCGTCATGAGAAAGACACCGGCTCAGTAGAAGTGCAGATTGCACTTCTCACTAGGAGGATAAATAAGTTATCGCAACACCTGCGGGAGCACCACAAGGATTATCATTCTCGGCGTGGGCTCCTTATGATGGTGGGAAAGCGTAGGCGTCTGTTGAATTATTTAGCAAAACAAGACCCTGAAAAATACAGAGAAGTTGTAAAAAAGCTCAGACTAAGAGGATAAAATGGAAGGGATTGCGATTGAAAGAGAGATAGGTGGGAGACCACTTATAATTGAGACGGGTTGGTTGGCGGGACAAGCGAATGCCTCAGTAGTTGTTAGGGAAGGGGATAGCGTTGTCCTTGTCACGGTTTGTTCCTCCAATGAAACGAGGGAGGACATAGATTTCCTTCCCCTTACTTGCGAGTTTGAGGAAAGATTGTATGCTGTGGGCAAGATTCCCGGTGGTTTCTTCAAGCGAGAGGGGAGACCATCGGAGAGAGCGATAACCTATGCCCGGATGATGGACCGCCCCCTACGACCCCTCTTCCCGCAAGGATTGAGAAATGAGGTTCAAATAATAGCTCTTCCCCTTTGCGCCGACCCTCTCAATCCTCCCGATGTCCTCGCGGTTTTAGGCGCCTCAGCTGCGCTTGTTCTTTCCGATATCCCCTTCAATGGTCCAATAGGGGTTGTTCGGGTAAGCAAGGAGGATGGAAATTTCATCATCAATCCTCCTTCTCTAGCTGTTTTAGAGAAGAAGTTCAACTTGGTGATAGCGGGAACGAGGGAACGCATCGTTATGATTGACTTTGAAGGGAATGAAGCGAGCGAGGAAGAAATAGTTTCCGCAATAGAATTTGCCAAGCCACATATAGAGGCATTGATAGATATGCAGATGGAGCTGAGGGAGAAAAGGGGGAAGGAGAAGAGCGCTGATTATACGATTCTCAGTTATGGGGATGACATAAAGCAAGCTGTTCTAAATTATAGGGAGGAAATGCTCTCCGCCATTTTCACTGAGGATAAGAAGCGGAGAGAGGAAGGGATGCTGGAGCTGGAAAAAAGGATAAAAGAGGAGCTGGCGGAGATATATCCCGAGCGAGTGCAGGAGCTCTCTTTAGCTATAGAAGCTGTTGAGGAGGAGCTTGTGAGGGCGGAGATACTGGAGAAGGGGAGGCGTCCCGATGGGAGGAGCCCAGAGGAAATAAGGGAGATAGAGTGTGAGGTGGGGCTTCTACCCCGTGTTCATGGTTCGGCTCTCTTCCGGCGAGGACAAACGCAGGTTCTTACTACCGCAACTTTGGGGGCGTTGGAGGAGGTGCAGAGATTGGAGGGGATATTGGAGGAGGAAAGCAAGAGATTTATGCACCAATACAATTTTCCTCCTTTCTCCACTGGGGAGGTGCGTCCCTTGAGGGCACCTTCCAGAAGGGAGATAGGGCATGGCTTTTTAGCGGAGCGAGCGCTTGAGCAGGTGATTCCCCCTGAGAAGGAATTTCCCTATGCCATCCGCCTTGTATCAGAGGTTTTGGAATCAAATGGCTCAACATCTATGGCTTCCGTCTGTGCCTCCTCTATGGCTTTAATGGATGCCGGCGTGCCGGTGCGGAAGGCTGTTGCGGGAATATCAATCGGAATGGTGAGCGAAGGTGATAGGTTCGTCCTCCTAACGGATATCCAAGGGATTGAGGATAGGTTTGGCGATATGGATTTCAAGGTGGCGGGAACGAGGGATGGCGTAACTGCTATTCAGCTTGATGTGAAAAACGAGGGCTTAACGGAGGAGATGATATCCGCCACGCTTCAAAGGGCGAGGGAAGTTCGCCATTTCATTTTGGATAAGATGGACGAGACCATTCCCGCTCCCAGGGAGAGGATATCCCCCTATGCACCGCTGGTATTGAGCATATCTATTCCTACTGATAAAATAGCCTTAGTAATAGGTTCTGGTGGGCAGACGATTCGCAAAATTGTAGCGGAAACCGAGGCGAAAATAGATATCCAGGATGATGGCACAGTCTATATCACTGCCCCAACGGTGGAGAAAGGCGAGGCGGCACGGGATAGGATATTGGGGATAGTTTCGGAGGTCAAACCCGGTGAGGTGTATACTGGCAAGGTGACAAGCATTTCTCCCACTGGGGCAATGGTGCAGATACTTCCGGGGAAGGAAGCCTTTCTCCACATTTCCCAAATCTCCACTCGCCCTATAAAAAGAGTGGAGGATGTTTTACAAGTCGGGGATGAGATACTTGTTAAGGTGGAAAGCGTTGAGCCCTCTGGGAGGATAATATTAACAAGGAAAAAATTATTCGCTCCAATAGGTCAGAAACCAATTGGCAGAAAACGCCAAAGAAATAACCCTCCCCAACGGCGTAAAAGTAGCGATAGAGGATAACCCATCTTCCTATTCCGTTTCCCTTGGTATCCTTGTCAAAGTAGGGGCTAAGGATGAGGAAGATGAGAAGGCGGGCATAGCCCATCTTCTTGAGCATATGCTCTTCAAGGGAAGCAAGCACTACGATAGGAGGGAAATCGCTCGTATAACGGATATGTTAGGTGGGGATTTCAACGGCTTAACTCATAAGGACTATACCCTTTACTACATAAGGGTTCCCCACGATAAAATCGACATCGCGATGGATGTTTTGTTTGACATATTTCTTTACCCCAAATTAACGATAGAGGATTTGGAGAAGGAGAAACAAGTGGTGTTAGAGGAGATAAGGGATAGGGATAACGACCCTGAGGAGGTAGTGAAGGAGAAGATTTTTTCCCTCGTTTGGAATGGACATCCTCTGGGAAGGTCAATCCTTGGTTCTGAGGAAACGCTTCGCTCAATTAATAGGGAGGATTTAAGGGATTTTCTTTCTTTTTACCATAATCCGGAGTCCATCATTATTTCTGCCGCTGGAAGAATAGATGAGGGGATTTTTTTGAAGAAGGTGGAGAAGCTTATGGGGGCTATCAATGGGCACAAGAAAGCTCCTCCCAAGCCTCCCCAATTCAGGGCGGGCGAGGCGGAGATGTCCCACCCTACTACTCAAGTACATCTCTGTGTGGCGTTGGAAAGCGCTAAGGTAAAGGATGATGCTCATTATATCTATGGGGTTTTGGCAACTCTATTAGGTGGGGGAAGCGCTTCTCGTCTCTTCCAAAAGCTCAGGGAGGAGAGGGGACTATGCTATGATGTTGAAGCGGAGGACTTAGCTTTAGAGGATTGTGGAGTCCTTAACATATACACTGCCTCCCATCCAAGCAACAAGGATATATTGAGGGAACTGATTGAAGAGGAACTGGTTTCCCTGCGTGATGAAGGGTTGAGGGAGGAGGAATTGGAAAGAGCGAAGAGGCAGTTGCAAAACGCAATATTATTATCGTTGGAGTCATCGCTTCAGAGGATGATGCGGATTGCTTTTTCTCTTTTTTACAAGGGACGGATAGTTCCCTTGGAGGAGACACTGGAAAAGATAGAAAGGGTGGGAGAGGAGGATATAAAAGAGGCGATAAATCGTTCCTTGACAAAAGGCATTGCTTCTCTCTTTTTGGTGCCTGGCTTGGCTGAAAAGTAGGTTGCTTGGGCATATAAAATAAACCCCTTTTTATCCGTTTCCCCTGCATATCCCCATATTTTGTAGACCCCGACATGAAAATTTCACAATTCTGACAATTAACGATGTTAAAATGTTTAATGAAATCTCAAAGAAAGGAGGTGAAAAAATGCGGAGGCACATGCAAGGTTTCACCTTAATAGAGTTGCTGGTAGTGATCGCAATCATAGCGATCCTAGCGGCAATTCTCT
>JBMFMH010000021.1:0-7918 GCA_049970775.1 bacterium
GATTTACAGAAATTGAAGATAATATGTCTTTTTATTTGTTATTAAACAAAGCCAAAATTTTTTCTTTATAAAAATTTCGGGTTGTTGTAGAATTTCCCCAAAATCAAAGTGAAAAGAGCGGGCTTAAGCTGGAGAGCTTTCTTGATAGGTTTCCTCCTCATCCCTCCCAATGTGTATTGGGTGATGATGGTGGAGGGAATCTGGCATACTGGTCACCCCAGCGTAATGGCTCTACCCTGGAATGTTGTCTTCAATATCCTCATCTTATTGCTCATAAACCTCCTATTGAAAAGAACCTTCCCCTCGCTTGCACTAACACAAGGCGAGTTCATCCTAATCTATGTTATGCTTGCCTTGGCTACTGTGATTGCAGGACACGATTCCCTTCAACTCGGCATACCGGAAATGGCGATTCCTTACTGGCTCGCCACTCCCGAAAACAAGTGGCAATCCCTTTTCTTCAAATATCTTCCCAAATGGCTTATTGTTCCTAAGAAGGATTTGGTCGCCCCTTTTTTCATCGGCGGGGAAAATTTCTTTAAAAGGGAATATCTAAGGGCGTGGCTTCCTCCTATCCTATGGTGGTGCCTCTTCATCTTCTTCCTCGGGCTTGTGATGATTGCTATAAACAGCATAATAAGAAAACAATGGGTGGAGAACGAGAAGCTTAGCTACCCTATTATTCAGCTACCCTTAGCGATGACGGAGAGGGGTGGTGAAGCTACTTTCTTCAAAAATAGAATTCTCTGGGCTGGCTTCGGCGTTGCAGCTCTTATAGATATTATCAATGGACTTCATACCCTTTACCCCACTTTCCCCCTCTACATTCGTGTCCGCCACGACGAGGTAAATTTAGGACAATATATAACTACCTTCCCTTGGAACGCCATTGGCTGGCTTCCCCTTCCCCTTTATCCCTTCATAATCGCTATGGGCTACTTTATGCCCTTAGACCTCTCTTTCTCGCTCTGGTTTTTCTATCTCTTTAAGAAAATGCTCCTCGTTCTCACCGCCGCTTTAGGCTATCAGGAAAGGGCAGGTGCCTTCCCTTACATCAACGAGCAATCCTATGGGGCTTGGTTTGCCCTTTTCTTTTACGCTGTTTGGGGAGCAAGACATCATTTATGGTTGACATTGAAGAAGGCATTCGGCAAGGCGGATATAGACGACAGCGATGAACCCCTAAGCTATCGTAGCGCTTATATTCTTCTTTTTGTCTCTTTCTCCTTCCTCGTTTGGTTCTGCCTGAAAGCGGGGATGTCCTTGGCTATAACGCTTGCTTTCTTCTTTATCGTGTTCGTCATCTTATTTGCAATAACTCGTGTCAGGGCAGAGGTTGGTCCGCCAACGCACGAGATGGCTGGGGCAATGAACGCTTATAACATCCTAACAAATATCTTGGGAACAAAGGGGGTAGGTGGAAACAACTTAACCGTCTTCTGCCTCTTCTGGTGGCTTACAGGAAGAGGATATAGAACCACCCCTATGCCCTTCTCGCTGGAAGCTTACAAGATGGCTGAGGAGGCGAGAACGAGCGCAAAGGGTTTGGTATATGCAATGGCAATCGCTCTTCCTTGGGGAGCTTTCTGCGCCTATATCGCCGCTTGTTATGAACAGTTCAAGGTCGGTCCAAGCCCGCTCTTAGACCATAATTATTACATTTTCAATCAACTTGCAACCGACCTCTCCTCCCCAAGAGCTGTGAATCCCGGGGCGATGATAGCGATGGGAGTGGGTGTTGCCTTTACCGTCTTGATGATGAATATGCGGGCACGCTTTATTTGGTGGCCCTTCCATCCCGTTGGATACGCCATCTCAATGAATTTCGGGGCGGAATATTACTGGTCCTGTCTTGTCATAAGCACGCTTATAAAGTTCATCGTGATAAAGGTGGGGGGTTATAAGTGGCATAGGAAAGTTATCCCCTTTATGTTCGGGGTGATTTTAGGGGAATATTCGGTTGGGGCGTTTTGGAGCGTGATGAGCGTTATTTTGCGTCAAAGAATGTACGATTTCTGCCCTGGCTAATCATCCCGCCACAAATCCCCTAAATAAGGGACGCCTTGGCGATTGAGGGCTTCTTCAATCTCGCTTCCCACTGGGGGAAGAAGCTCTATTTCTTTGATTTTCTCTAAGGGCAGGAAATCCATTCCCACAAGCCTATGTCCAACAGGGACATTTTTCGGCTTGAATTCCCCTCCGATTTTCCTCGCCCGAAAGACTATCGTGACGACCTGTCTTTCTGGTTCTATCACATCGAAAAGGAAAAGGACACCGCCAACATCAATCAATAAACCGCTTTCCTCCCATATCTCCCTTTTCAGGCAATCCACGATTCTCTCCCCTTTCTCCAATCCACCACCTGGCAGAGTCCAATATTCCCTCTCTTCTCTTCTGTGCCTTGCGAGGAGGATTTTGCCATCCTCAACCAATAGACAAGCTACTCTCAGCTTCAATTCCCTCGGTTTAAGCTTGTAATCCTCTCTAAACATAGGCTGAACCTCCTTCTTCGCATTATATCATCAGCATAAAATTAAGCAATCCACTGAAAAATTGTGGTTCTTTGGTCTTGTTGCATAAATCCTATAAAAAGACATTTGTTTAAAAATTCTGTAAAGCTATAATTGTTGATGGTAAATAGGGAAGGAAACGAGCTATTTCCCTCTCTTTCTGAATTATGCAACAAAATCCATTTTTTAAAAAATTTTCTTGACATCAATTATTTGCCATTTCTAAATTACTATGATAACAATTAAAAAAAGGGGTTGAAAGCTATGAAAGCTCAATTAGAAGAGGGAAATGTAGAGAAGATAAAGAAACAGCCCACAATCTGCACCTTCTGTGGGTGCGGATGTGCCTTCTACCTTTTCCCAGAGGGATTCCTGGTTCCCGCCCAAAACCATCCCGTATCCCGTGGCAAGCTTTGTTTGCGCGGTTGGAGCTATGCTGACCTCCTTTTTACACCAAACCGCCTCAGGACTCCCCTCATCCGCCGCAACGGTAAACTTGAGGAAACATCTTTAGACGAAGCAATAAAGGTTGCAGGAGAGAAGTTGAAAGAGATTAGAGATAAACAGGGAGGGGAAGCCATAGGGGTTTTGGGTTCGGCAAGAGCAAGCGTTGAGGAGAATTTCGTCCTTCATCAGCTTGCTACTCGGGCTTTAATGACAAAGAACATAGATTCCTTTTACCGTCTTGGTTTTCTTCCCTCGGAGAATTTTTCCCTCCCCGATTTAGAGGAAGCGGATGAGATAATCCTCCTTTCCTGTGATATAGCGGAAAGACACCCCCAAGCCGCCTCTTTCGTCATTGGAGCCCTCACGAGAGGAGCTTTCCTCTATGTGATTGATTCTCGTCTACCCCAGATGGGTAGGCTTGCCTCCGTCCATATTCAACCATCTCCTTTTGAGCTCCTCGAGGAGGCGGAGAATTTCATTGAGAATCTGGAGGTAAGGGGGAAAGCCTACCTCCTATATTCCTCCGAGATAGCCCTCTACGGCTGGGCTCAGGAGGTGCAAAATGTTTTGAGTAAGGCAGCCTCAAAGGGGATAAAACCCCTTTTCCTCTGCGATTATGCCAATCAGAGGGGAATGGTGGAGGTGGGAATCCACCCTCAAGGTGGGCTTCCCTTCTATGAGATGCTGGAGGAAGCGAGAAAGGGAAACCTCAAGGCGCTTGTGATTATGTCCGATAACCCCTCTGAGCGCTTCCCGCAACTTTTCCGAGAAGCGAGGGAAAAGCTGGAATTCCTCCTCGTCATTGACCCTCTCCGCACTGAAGCGGTTGAGATGGCGGATGTCGCCATCCCGGGAACCCTCTTCTTTGAGAAGGAAGGGACAACCATCAACGCTGAAGGAAGGCGTCAAGCTCTCCACCCAACCGTTCCACCCCCTTTGGGAAAGAACGAAATAGATATTCTCCTTGCGTTAGCTGAAGCACTGGGTTCCCATCTTCCTTTCCCTTCCGCTGAACTGGTGGAGATGGAGAGGAAGGAATGGAAGCCCCAATTTGAGCCCGTTTCTCCTCATCCCTTAAATCCCGATTATCCCTTTACCCTCCTTTTGGACCCCTCTTACATCTGGAGCGGGACGGCGATGGCGAGAGCCTCTTTCATTTTTAATAGGGAATCAAGCATCATCCTCTCAGATTTTCCCGATGGTTTGTTGAATATGAACTCTGAGGATGCGAGGGATATGAGGATAAGGGATAGAATGGTTGTGAAGGTTGAAACCCCCATTGGCTCGCTTAAATTACCGGTTATGACTTCCCTGAGAGCAGGAAGGGGGGTCCTCCTCTTCCCGCTTTATCTTTGGGAGAAAGTAGCAAGGGAATTGGGAGGAATTGAGCTTGACAAATCCCTCGGGATGCCTATCTTCAAGCCCCTGCCAGCGAGAATAGCAAAGGAGGAATAGCGAATGCCGATACTAGCTTACAGAAAGATAAGCAAGGAAAACTTAATGAAAATGCTTCAGGAGATAGCAAATGAGGAAGAGTTGATTGCTCCCGTAGAGATGTATGGTGGTGAGGCTCTATTCCAACCGATTAAGGATGTTAACGATATAACATTCAACTATGTGAACACGCTTTTCCCTCCCAAGCAGTTCCTTCTGCCTCGCTTTGAGAGGATTTTGACCTATAAGAGAGAGGATGGAGAGCTGAAATTAGAGGAGATTATAGAAGCACCCAAGAGGACGATTTTCGGCATTCGCTCCTGCGATGTTGAGGGAATCCGATATAGCGAATACTTCTATTCAGGGAAGATGTTCGGACGGGAGGACCTCGCCGACCCTCATTTTATGGCGAGGAGGAATAATTTGACGCTGATAAGCGTTGCCTGTCTCAATCCTGCTCCTACCTGTTTCTGCGTTTGCTGTGATGGTGGTCCTTTCTTGGAGGAAGGATTTGACCTCCAGCTAACCGACCTCGGGGAGAACTGGCTCTGCGAGGTTGGCTCTGAAAAGGGCAAAGGCTTGGTGGAGAGATTTTCCTCCTTTTTTGAGGATGCGAATGAGGAAGAAATTAAGAGAAGAAAGGAACTTGAGGACGAGGTTTTAGGGAGGTTTGGTCCCTATCCTGCTTTCTCGGGAGCAACTTTGAGGAAAATAACGCAGGGAAACATACCTCGTGAGGTTTGGGAAAGCTTGGGAGAGCGATGTGTTGTTTGCGGTGGCTGGCAGTTTCTTTGTCCCTGTTGCTTCTGCTATACGGTAGTTGATATAGGTGATGAAAAAGAAGGCTATAGGGCGAGGATTTGGGATTCCTGTCATTACGAGGGTTATTCCCGCCTCGCTGGAGGACCAAACCCTCGAAAATCAAGGGATAAAAGGCGGGAGCGATGCATATTCCATAAGTTTTCCTGGCAGTATGTGGAGAGGATGGGGAGGCATGGATGCGTGGGTTGCGGAAGATGCGTGATAACCTGTATGGGATATGTGCATATGCCCCAAACGGTCTGGGAAATAAGGAGCGCCTTCAGGGAGGAGAGTTATAAGAAGGAGGCAAAAGTCAGATGAAGCAGGATACCTTGTTTCTCCCAACCCTCGTTCGCATTAAGGAGATAAGACCGGAAATACCCCTCGTTGCAACCTACCGTCTACCCAAGCCGGAAGGCTTTACCCATAAAGCCGGTCAGTTTCTGGAGGTTTCCCTCTTCGGTAGAGGAGAAGTGCCCATCTCCATTTCATCTCCTCCCTCCTATGAGGACATCCTCCTCACGATAAGGAACACCGGCTATGTGACCTCAGCAATCCATAGTTTGAGGGAGGGCGACATCATCGGGATAAGGGGACCTTTGGGCAATTCCTTCCCTTACGAGGAATACAAGGGATACGATGTCCTGTTCGTTGGAGGAGGAATCGGACTCGCTCCTTTGCGTTCGCTTCTCTGGGAGATGCTTTATCACAGGGAGGATTTCGGGAGGATAATCCTCCTTTATGGAGCGAGAACACCCTCCGACCTCCTCTATCCCTGGCAGTATGAGGAATATGAAAAGAAGGGAGTGGAAATCCTCTTGACCGTTGATAGAGGGGATGAGAAATGGACTGGGAATGTGGGAGTTGTTACGACCCTTTTTGATAAAATAAGGATAGAACCCGAGCGAACGGTGGCTTATGTTTGTGGACCGGGCATAATGATTAGATTTGCCTTAAGGGATTTGGTGGAAAAGCTGGGGATTCCCGCGAACAATTGCATAGCCACTTTAGAGAGGCATATGAAATGTGGGGTGGGCAAGTGCGGGCATTGCGTTATAGCGGAGAAATATGTTTGTATTGATGGACCCGTTTTTCGCTATCCCGAGATCAGGATGTTGGAAAGGTATGATGACCCATGGTAGCAAAAGATAACCTCGCTCAATTGAAGGATATCCTCGGGAAGGGCAAGGTCGTTATCTTAGGAGTGGGGAATCCCCTGATGGGTGATGATGGGGTTGGCAGTTGGATTGCCGAGGAGCTCAAGGGTAAGGTCAATTTGCCGGTTTTTGTGGGAGAAGATGTGCCGGAAAATTATCTTTATGATATATTAGCGGAGGAACCGAGCTGGGTTATTGTTGTGGATGCAGTGAATTTCGGTGGGGAAGCAGGAGAGATTCGGCTGATAAATATTGATGAATTAACGCCTCGCTTTCTTTCCTCTCATGGAATGTCCTTGAACATAATGGCATCCATCTTGAAGGAGAAGGGGTGCGAGGTGATTTTACTGGGCGTTCAACCGAAAACCCTCGTTTTTATGGAAGAGATGAGCGAGGAAGTTAAAAGGAGCGGAGAAGAGATAATATCCCTTATCAGGAGCTGGTCAGGATGACGAATGGAGAGCTTGTGAACATTTATCTTTTGTTAGTCCTCCTCTTGGTCCTTCCCTTCGCTGGTGGTTTGGTTAGTCTTGCTTTTAAGCGAAGGGATGCGGATTTGGTAGCGGGGTTATTCTCCCTGGTAGCCTTTGTGCTGGCGATAATCGTCTCTTTAAAAGCTGGCTTTAGGGAAAGAACATTCGCCTTCGGTTCCCTCCCTTGGTTGGGGATACAGGATGTATTCGGCTTTCGTCTTGACCCTCTGGCAATTATAATGCTTTTAGTTACCACTTTCATTGGGGTCTTCGTTGTTATTTATTCCTCCTTTTATCTAAGCGAGGGGAATAAGGAACATCCCACGACGAATGGGAAAGGGAGGTATTATTTCTGGCTTCTTTTCTTCCTTGGGGCGATGATAGGGGTCTCAATCTCCCCCAATTTCTTCCAGTTTTTCATCTTCTTTGAGCTCACCACCATTTGTTCATTTGCTTTGATAGATTTTTATGAGACGCCGAGGGCGTTGCGTGCCGGCTTCGTTGCCTTGATAACTACCTCTCTCGGCAGTTTATGCTTTTTGGCAGGATTAGCCATATTAGCTGTTTATTCCCGCTCCTTTGACTTTGATGCGGTGCGCTTCCTTTCCCCTTCCCTTAAAGCCACTTTCTTCATCCTTCTTTGGATATCCGCTTTAGCGAAAGGGGCGCAGGTTCCATTTCAGATATGGCTTCCTCAAGCTATGGAGGCGCCGACGCCTATCTCCGCTTATCTCCACGCAGCTTCTATGGTGAAGGTAGGGGTATTCCTCATAGCGAGAATGGTTACGACCCCATATGCTCATTATCCTGAGTCGTTGGGGGTTTTGGTCTCGCTATGGGCCCTCTTCTCAATGCTCTTTGCTCTCTTGGCTTTCCTTGGTGCGGATGATATCAAGAAGCTCCTTGCCTATTCCACGATTCTTCATATAGGTTATATCCTCCTGGGGACGAGCTTAGGGTTGATGGGCGCTCCACTCGCCCTACAAGGAGGAATACTACATATTATCAATCACTCGGTTGCCAAAGGATTGCTTTTCCTTTGTGCAGGGGTCGTGACATACATAACGGGAACGAGGAGGATTAGCCAGCTGGGAGG
>JBMFMH010000021.1:8018-22114 GCA_049970775.1 bacterium
GTGCAGGGGTCGTGACATACATAACGGGAACGAGGAGGATTAGCCAGCTGGGAGGATTGGTGAGAAAGCTACCGACAATAGCCTTTGTGTTCACTGTTGGTGTTTTCGCCGTTGGTGGAATGCCTCCTTTCGCTTGCTTCTTCAGTAAATTCTACATCGTCCTTGGGGCTGTATCTCTCCATAATTGGCTTGGCATATCATCGGCTGTTTTCGTGGTCTTGGAAAGCACGGTCTCTCTCACTTGGCTTATAATAATTACACATAGGATTTTCTTGGGAGAAGAAAAGACCTCTCTCGGGGAAACAACTCCAGTCCCTTTGTATATCAACATACTGATTGTTCTGCTTGCTTTAGCCACGGTCATTGCCCCACAATTGGGTCTAAAAATAGTCCGATTATTTGAGGTGATAAGATGAGCGGAATAGAGCTTTTGCTATACGGAGCAGGTTTTCTTTTGGGAGGAGCTGTTCTCACGGCTCTTCTGGGTAGATGGACGCTCTTAAACGGCTGGGTAGCTTTCATCACCGGCTTAATAGGCAATTTGCTAATCATCTCAGTTTCCCTCAGCCTGTTGATAGGTTTTGGGGGAGAAAACGCGTTAAAGAGCTCGTTTGAACTGCCGTTCGGTCGGGTTTTGTATATTGACAGGTTGAGCGCTTTATTTCTCTTGATAATTTCCGCCATCTCTATTTTATCCCTGTTGTACTCCATAAGATATATTGAGCATTATAAGAAGAACACCGCTCTTTATTATCCTTTTCTTCTCCTGTTCATCCTGGGAATGGTTGGGATGGTAAGCCTCAGGAATATGTTCGCTTTTCTTATATTTTGGGAATTTATGACACTTACTTCCTATTTCCTCGTGATATATGAGAGCAAACGTGTGGAGAATCTACTCGCTGGTTATCGTTATTTCCTATGGTCGTTCTTCGCCGCGGGTTGCCTAGAGCTGGCGATAGCCCTCCTTTATGTTCAGACCAACTCATTTGATATGCTCATTTTCAAAGGGGCTATACCAACAATAGCGGAAAAACATCCCGCTATCTTCCATTCCATCCTCGCCCTTTTCCTCATCGGTTTCGGTATAAAAGCAGGTATGTTTCCCTTTGGAAACTTCTGGCTTCCCGATGCTCATCCTGCTGCTCCTTCCCCTGTCTCCGCTCTCTTATCAGGTGTTATGATTAAAACAGGTGTATACGGAATCCTCCGCTTCTTCCTCTGGATGCTTCCCCCCTCCCCTGCTTCTAATATATGGGGCTCAATAATAGCTGTTTTCGGCGTCCTCTCTCTCACCTTCGGCACCCTCTCAGCGCTTGAGCAGGTGGATACTAAAAGGCTCTTGGCCTATTCCTCAATAGGTCAGATGGGCTACATCCTCTTGGGCATCGGCGTCGGCATAGCCCTTCTTCCCCAAGATACCCCCTTCTCCTACTTCGCCCTTATCGCAGGTGTTTTCCATTTAGCTAACCATGCCGTCTTCAAGGCTCTTCTCTTCCTCACCGCAGGTTCCATATTGTATAAAAAGGGAACGAGGGACCTCTCCCAATTGGGGGGGCTCATCAGTTCTATGCCCTATACCTTCTTCGCTGTAATTATGGGGGCGCTTGCTTTGGGGGGATTGCCTCCCTTCAGTGGATTTGTCAGCAAGTGGCTCATCGTCTTTTCCTCCACCCTTCCCGCTAAAATGCATTATGAGTTCCCCATCTGGGCTATGGCCGCCCTATTCGCCTCCGGCTTGACGATGGCTTATATTCTAAAATATATTGCCGCTGCTTTTCTCGGACTAAAAAGAGAGGAAAAGGAAGAAGATGTGCCTCTCACTATGCAAATTCCCCAATTTATTCTCGCTATTTTTTGCCTCCTTATGGGCGTTTTCGCCGTCTTCCCCCTTCAAATAATCCACTTCTCACTGCAGGGAAGCATTGCCAATCTCCCCCCTTATCCCCAGCTTCTCGGCAGTGGCTTATCAATAACTCCTCAGCTTAAAAATTTTGCCGTGGCTATTTGGAACCCCTTGTTAATCCTCCTTGCCCTCGCCATTTTGAGCGCTCTCTTCTATGAATTCATAAAGGGGAAAAGAAAGGAGACTGTTATCTGGGTGGGTGGGACAATGCCCTCCCGAGAAGCGCTTACCTATCGCCCCAGTGGATTTTTCCTTACCCTTAGAAGAGGGATATGGTCAAACATACCAAGTATCCCTCTCCCAAGAATTGAGAAATTAGGGCGTTTATCTGTTGCGCCAGGGGAGGATGTTTATGAGCCTCTAATCCGTCTGGGAAGTCGTTTCATAGATAGATTGCGCAGGTTGCACTCCGGTCTGCTTCAAACCTATATTCTCTGGCAAATGCTCGGCTTGGCGATTGCTCTTCTTTTGATATATGTTTTTAAATAAAAAGAGGTGTTGATATGGCTATAACAATTGAGCAACAGGTTTTGGAAAAATTTAAAGAGAAAGCGGAGAATATAAAGAGTTTGCCTAACCGCCTCTTCATAGATTTGCCCAGGGACTATGTCAGAGAAGCAGCTTCAATAATCTTCAATGAGTTGGGGGCACGCTATACGATAAGCGTCGGAACCGACGCCCGCCCCATTCACGGAAATTTTGAAATACTCCATTTCTTCGCTTTTGATAAGGATAACTTCCGTGTCGCCCTCCGCTTCAAAGTCCCACCCGATGACCCCAAAATAGATTCCATCACACCAATAATCCCAGGGGCGAATTGGGCGGAGCGGGAATTCAGGGACTTCATCGGTGTGGAGCCCGTTGGACATCCCGACCCACGAAGGCTTGTCCTCTCCGATGACTGGCCTGAGGGAGTTTATCCCTTGAGAAAGGATGTCCCCTATAATTATCAGCCTCCCTCTACAACGGGTTGTGAGTTCCAGTTTAAGGAACCGCCACCCGGAGCTACCGCCCTTCCCATTGGTCCCTTCTTCCCTGTTTTGGAGGAGCCAATTCAATTCAGGCTATTCATAGAAGGAGAAAATGTCGTGGGAGCTGACCATAGGGGATTTTATGTCCACAGAGGGATAGAAAAGCTGGGGGAGAGCCAACTTACTTATAATCAGATTCCTTTTCTCGCTGAGCGCATCTGCGGCATCTGCGGATTTACTCACTCCGTCTGCTACTGCCAAACGGTTGAGGGTGCGGCGGGAATAGAGATTCCACTGCCGGCAAAGTATGTGCGAAGCTATTGCCTGGAGATGGAGAGGGTGCACAGCCATCTATTATGGCTTGGTCTCGCTTGCCATATCCTGGGCTTTGATACTCTATTTATGCAGTTCTGGAGAATACGAGAGCCGATAATGTGGATGGCGGAAAGGATAACGGGAAACAGAAAGAATTATGGGATGAATCTCGTGGGAGGAACGAGGAGGAATATCCCCGAGGAGATTAGGGAGGAGCTTTTGCGGGTGATAGACCAAACTGAGCAGGAAACTCTGGAACTATCAAGGACCCTCCTCAATGATAGCGCCTTTATAGCACGCACTAAGGAAGTGGGGATTCTCACACCAGAGGAGGTAAGATTAACGGGAGCGCTCGGACCAACTGCTCGGGCCTCGGGAGTAGATATTGATATAAGGAGGGACTTTCCCTACGCTGCCTATCCCTATTTGAATTTTGATGTGATAGTGCTTGATGGTTGCGATGTCCTCTCCAGGGCATTGGTAAGGGTTTACGAAACGATTGAATCCTTGAAGATGATGAGGCAGATATTGAAGGAATTCCCCGATGGTCCAACAATAGTGAAGATAGAGGAGGAACTGCCTCCTTATAGGGAATATATGTCGGCGACGGAATCGCCTCGTGGGGAGGATTTCCATTACATTATGCTTGGCGAAAATAACCGTCCTTATAGATGGAAGGTTAGGGCACCCTCCTATATGAACATTCCCTCAGTTTTCTGGATGTTCAAACCTGGGACAACTATAGCGGATGCACCGATAACGATTGGCAGTGTTGACCCCTGTATATCCTGCACTGAAAGGTTTGAGATAATAGAGCGCTCCACAGGGGAGAGCAAATTCCTCTCTCAAAAGGAGATGTATGAGATATCTCGGCGAGGAGGAAGAAGAGGATGAATTATTTGGTAGCGGGAATAATAACTGTTCTATGCGTTCTCGCCGCTCCTTTGTTTGATGGGATAATGAGGAAGTGGCGAGCGAGGATACATTCCCGTATGGGACCACCTATCTATCAAACATACCTTGATATCCTCAAGCTTTTCGGCAAGGAGGATATAACGAGGTCGCCGTTAGCTGTTCTTTATATTTCCTGCATAGTTTCCGCGACATTCGTCCTCACCCTACGGGGAGATTTGGTAACCTTTATCTATCTCCTCACAGCATCTTCGGTTTGCCTGGTTCTCTATTCCCTTTTTATGGGCAACCCCTTCGCCATAGCAGGCGGAGGAAGGGAAGTGATGATGTTCGTGATAGTTGAGCCGGTTATGGCTGCCGCTTTTCTGTCCTATGCGATAAAGTCGCAAAGCTTCCTTATTTCCCACATTATTGCCTGGAGCACTGTTTATGGCGTCAATGTTTCCAGCATCTTTGCCATAATCGCTATGCTAATTGCTATGCAGGCGCAGATGGGGAAGCTTCCTTTTGATTTAGCTGAAGCGGAGCAGGAGCTTGTAGGAGGCGTTCTGTTGGAGGCATCCGGTCCTACCCTTGCCCTATTTAAGTGGGGGCTTGCCATTCGTCAATTCCTCATAGCCTACCTCATCGCCTTTGTTTTCCTGCCCTGGCCTGGCGCCTCGGGGGCGCTCCTTTTCCTATCAACGCTTATAAAAGCCCTCGTCATCCTTCTCTGTGCCACTACCGTTGAGGTGCTTTTCCCACGCCTCAGAATAGACCAGGCTTTGGGCTTCTATGCCCGTGTTCTTATCGCTGTCTCCTTTATGGCAATAGCATTCTCCACATTGGGGGTGTAATGATATGATAAGAAGCAAGTTGAAACAATTATCAATAGGAATTAAGGCGGGAAGGGTTACCCTGAAGTATCCCTTTGAGCCTCACCCCACCCCTCCAGGATATCGGGGAAAGGTAACCATAAACGCCGATAGGTGCACGGGATGCGGTGGCTGTGCCACGGTTTGCCCAGCCCGTCTGATAAAGATAACGGATGTATCTCCTGAGTGGCGAATAATAAGGAGACATTTAGAGAGGTGCATCCAATGCGGAAGGTGCGCTGAGGCTTGCTCCGAGAGGGCAGTTGAGATGTCGCCAGAGTTTGAGAATGCTACTTCTGATAAGCACGACCTTCTAATTGAGCAAAAAATATATATGGGCACCTGCAAGAGATGCGGACGCTGTTATGTTCCCTTCAGCGTATTGGATAGGCATATGCAAATTGGCTTCAGAAAGGATGAGGAGATAAATGGCATATAGTGAGACTGTTTTGCGGCTTTTATCCTCCCTTTCCCTCGCCTTGATAATCACTTCTTTCGGAGCGATTGAGACGAGAAATCTTCGCTACGCCACTTATATTTACGCCATCCAGGCGCTCCTCTTGACCACCATTATCTCCCTCTTCGCCACGGCTTTCCCCACCCTATTCCTCTGGGCTGCCGTCGCCTTCCTTACCAAGTTTCTCATCATTACCTGGCTCCTTATGGGCTTTATCAAGGGAATGCCGGAGTATGAGACAAAGGCGATCATAGGCTTTGCCCCTTCCGTAGTAATTGTGACCGTGTTGGTCGTAATTCTATACGAGGTAACGCATAAATATGTCCACTTCCTCGCCCCAACGACCTTGGCAACGGAGGAGCCTTTCCGCACGAATGTAGCGGTATCCCTCACAGTTTTCACTCTTGGGCTCTACGGTATACTCACCCGCAGGGAAGCCTTTAAAACCGCAATCAGTCTCTGCCTACTGGAAAACGGTGCCCATCTCTCCCTCGTCAGCCTCGCTCCCGGTTTGAAGGAAACAGTAATAATTGGGATAGTTACCGATGTCGTTTTGGCAGTCTACCTCCTGCTCCTTATAATTAGAGGCTTGAGGGAGGTAGCTGGGACAACCGATACATACCAACTAACAGATTTACATTGGTGAAGAGGTGAAAAATGCTCAGCACGAACGCTAACCTCATATTATTGTTGATTTTGTCTCCCTTGCCGTTCTCCCTTGCGGTGTTACTGTTTCGCCGTTCGGAAACAGCGAAGGAGCCCCTCACAATCATCGGTTCTTTCATCCCCCTTGCCGTTTCCCTTCCCATTCTCCAAAGGGTCCTGGATGAGGGCTATATCTCCGCCTTTGGAGAAGAGCTCCTCATTGACCCTCTAAGCGTTATTTTCCTCTTGGGGATAAGCTTCGTCGGCTTCTTCGCCTCCATCTTCGCCATCAGATATATGAGGCAACAGCCCCTCATCCAAAGGGTGGGAGTGGAGATAGCGGAGAGGCGCCTCGGCATCTTCTACAGCCTCTACCTCTTCTTCCTCTCCACTATGCTTTGGAGCGTGAGCACGAATAACATCATCATCCTTTGGGTTGCCATTGAGGCTACCACAATCGCCTCCGCGCTCCTCGTCTCCTTCTATTGGGATAGAAGGGCTCTGGAGGCGGGCTATAAGTATCTCCTTCTTCTCACGGTAGGGGTTACATTCTCCCTATTTGGGGCGGTGATAATCTACGCCGCCTCCGCCCCCTATGTTACCTCTGGCTCTCCCCTCCTCTTCACTCATATTAAAAGGGTCATCCCTCAGATTCCTGAAAACATCATCCTGCTTTCAGCAGTCCTCTTCACCGTGGGCTTTGGAACGAAAGCAGGACTTGCTCCCTTTCATCCCTGGCTTCCCGATGCTCACGCTGAGGCGCCAACACCGATAAGCGTTATCCTCTCTGGCATTATGATCGAAATGGGGCTTTATGCTCTTCTCCGCACTCTGGGGCTTTTCCTTCCCACTTATTCCGTCGTTGCTTCTATCCTTTTAATCCTCGCCGTGTTCTCTATGCTCTTGGGGGCGCTTCTCGCAATGGTGCAAAGCGACCTGAAAAGACTTCTCGCCTACTCAAGCGTAAGCCAGATAGGATATATAGCTATGGGATTAGGTATAGGCACCTACCTCGGATATTACGGCGCCTTCTATCAATTGATAAGTCATATCCTGGCTAAGCCTCTTCTCTTTATGTGTGTGGGAGCGATAATATACTCCCTTGCCCTTCGGAACATTGAGGAATTGGGAGGAGTGGGCAAGAGGATGCCGATAACTATGGCTTGCTTTTTCATTGGCGCTTTCTCCCTAAGCGGTATTCCTCCCCTCGCTGGTTTTCTCAGCAAGCTCACGCTCATTATCTCTACAGCTCACGCTCATCTTTGGTGGCTTCTTCTCCTCACGCTCTTAACTAGCCTCCTCACTCTCTTTTACGCCGTCCGTGCCGCTTACACCGCTTTTTGGGGAGAGGAGAAGAACGAGAAGATAAAGGAAGCTAAAGAGGCACCTTTAAGCATTCTATTCCCCATCATCATATTCTCCATCTTTACCTTCCTCTTGGGCGTCTATCCCCAGCTTCTTTATCCCATCCTTCATTCCGCCTCGCTTTTGGCTCCCTTTAAATAGTGGTGTATAATTATTGAAGAAAGGAGGAAAGTTGCTAAAAGACAATGTTCAGAGAAGGAATAGTGAGAAGGTATTCAGCTAAGGCTTTCGGCAGGTCGCTCTGGGTTTTCCATACAAACACAGGTGGATGCAATGCCTGCGATATTGAAATCCTGGATGTCCTCACGCCTTATTTTGATGTTGAAAGGTTTGGAATAAAGCTGGTGGGCTCACCTCGCCATGCGGATGTTCTCATCGTTGCTGGTCCTGTCACTCGCCCAATGGTTGAGCCCTTAAAACGCTTATACGAATCCACCCCAGACCCCAAGGTTGTCTTGGCTATCGGTGCCTGTGCAACTGGGGGAAGCATCTGGTTTGATACCTACAATGTAGTGGGCGGTTTGGACAAAGTCATTCCCGTAGACCTCTTCGTTCCCGGTTGCCCACCACGCCCTGAGGCGATAATCTATGGGGTAGCCCTCGCTTTGGGGATGGTTCCCAAGAAAGTGGCTTACGAGAGGGAGGAACAGATTCCTCCCGAGGAGATTCTCGCCGCTTTAAGAAAGGAGAGTGGTTTATAAATGCACGAGACTGGCAGAGCGCAGAGCATAATCAAAGCTGTCTTAGAGCGGGCAGGAGAATTGAGTATGCCGGAGGTTAAAAAGGTGGAGGTGCTTGTGAATAGTGCGATGGGAGTTGATAAGGAAGAGCTTTTGGAGATAATTGAGGATTTAAAGAAAAATACCGCTCTGAAGGAAACGCAATTCGTGCTTAAGGATGCCTCAATGCAGGCGACTTGCAAAAAATGCGGAATGGTCTTCCCAGTGGATTCCCCTTCCGCTACCTGCCCTACCTGCGGTAGCGCTGACTTTGAATTATCCCTATTAGATGAATGGGAGATAGCGAAAATAGAATGAGCTAATATGGGAGCAACCGAGATACTCTCCCTTCTTTTGGGACTTTTGAGTGTTTTTCTCGCCATATTTTTGAGTTGGCGAACGGAGAGATTAGTGAGGGAAGAGGACAAAAGGGCAGAGGAATTGATACATACGATGGAGCAAGGTACACGGGAATTGCTGGAGAGGATGGACAAAAGAAGTGAAGAAAACGCTAAAAGAACACAAGAGATTTTAGAGAGAATGGACCAAAGACATCAGGAGACATTGGAGAGGCTCGGGCAAATCCTTGAAAGGATTGACCAAAGAGCGGAGGAGAGCGCGAGGCGGGATGAGGAGGCAAAGAAGAGATACGAGGGGCTCCTTTATGAAATTCAGGAGACCCAAAGGCTTACTAATGCCTTAATTAAAGCGGAAGGGGAAGAGGTGAAAGCCCTCATCAAAGAGCTCCTCAGGGAAAGCAAGGCTTAATCTTCCAACAAAACCGGGATGTCCTCTAAATCACCATTCGCTATCAAACGGCTCTCAAGGGCAAAGATTCTTCTCAAGGGAGCGGTGCAAGGGATGGGCTTTCGCCCCTTCGTTCACCGCCTTGCTTCTTCCCTTAATCTTCAAGGTTTCGTTCATAACAGCTCGGAAGGGCTTATCATTGAAATAGAAGGAGAAGAGGAAAGAATCGAGCGGTTTATAAAAAACCTCCAATGCTCACCACCTCCTTTCGCCCTCTTTGAATCTATCTCAATAACCTACCTACCACCTATTGGCTATAAAGATTTTCATATTATAAAAAGCGAGGAAGGGGAAGTAGGCGTTCTTTTCCCCTTGCCCGATATCGCTACCTGTGAATTATGCCTTGAGGAAATCTTTTCCCCAAAGGAAAGACGCTTCTTTTATCCTTTCACAAATTGCACAAACTGCGGTCCCCGGTTCACAATAATCCATTCCCTCCCTTACGACAGGGAAAGGACAAGTATGAGGAAATTCCCAATGTGTGAGGATTGCAGGGCGGAATACGAGGATATAAATGACCGTAGATATCACGCTCAGCCGATTGCCTGTCCAAACTGCGGTCCCCACATATGGTTGGAAATGAAGGGGAGAAAAATTTACAAAAACGCAATTGAGGAAGCTATATCTCTCATAAAAGAAGGGAAAATAGTTGCTATAAAGGGATTAGGAGGCTTCCATCTCGCTTGCAATGCCCTTGACGAGGTAGCGGTTAAAAGGCTCAGGGAACGGAAGAAGCGTCCTTTCAAACCCTTTGCGGTAATGGTTCAAGACATCCAGACCGCCCACGCCTATGCCATTATTTCTCCAAAGGAAGAAGCACTTCTCCTTTCTCACCAGGCGCCAATCCTCCTTCTCCCCAAAAAACAGCCATTCAAAATGGCTCCTTCAGTTGCCCCCAATAATAAATACATCGCCCTTTTCCTCCCCTATACGCCTCTCCATCACATTCTAATGAGAAAGAGCCAGCTTCCCTTGATAATGACGAGCGGAAACATAAGCGATGACCCTATCTGCGCCAAGAATGAGGAAGCCAGGAGAAAATTAAGCGATATAGCGGATGCTTTCCTCTTCCATAATAGGGATATAGTAGCGAGATGCGATGATTCCGTTTTAATGGTGGTGGATGAGGAGCCAAGATTGATAAGGCGTTCCCGTGGATATGTTCCCCTCCCAATCCCTTTGCCCTTAACCGGTGAGGATATCCTCGCCTGCGGTGCGGACCTGAAAAATACCTTCTGCCTTTGCAAGGATAGATGGGCTTTCCTCAGCCAACATATCGGGGACTTGGAGAGCGCCGAGGGATACCGATTCTATCAAGATGCTATAAAGCATCTCTCCAAGCTCTTAAACATAAAGCCCAAGCTCATTGCTTATGACCTTCATCCCTCCTATCATTCATCAATATATGCCCACTCCCTCAATCTTCCCAAGATAGGCATCCAACATCATTTCGCTCACATAGCCTCCTGTATGGTGGAAAACGGGATAGCGCCGGAGGAAAATGTAATCGGCGTCGCCTGGGATGGAACCGGATATGGAACGGATGGCAGGATTTGGGGAGGCGAGGTGATGCTCGTGAATTATAAGGGATTTGAAAGGGTGGCGCATCTTCTTTATATCCCCCTCCCCGGAGGGGAGATGGCTGTGAAAGAGCCCTGGCGTATGGCTTTGGCTTATCTTATTTTAGCGGGAGAAGAGGAGCTCATCGCCGATTTAAGGAATCTGCCCGAGGAATTCGCTTCCCTCCTCGCTGAAATAGGGGAGAAGAAAGTGGAAGTTATAAGGCAAATGGTCAAGAAGGGTTTTAATTCCCCCCTTGCTTCAAGCATAGGGAGGTTGTTTGATGCGGTTTCCTCTCTCCTGGGGATTTGCCATTACAACACTTATGAGGGGCAATCCGCCTGCGAGCTTGAGGCTTTAGCTGAGGATTGCGAGGACTTCTACGATTTTGAGCTTGAGGGAGACAAGCCTATCCTCATAAATCCCTTGCCAGTAATTGAAGGAATTCTAAGCGATATAAGGGCTGGTAAAAGCAAAGAATATATAGCCTCTCGCTTTCATAGGAGTCTCGTGGAGATGCTCGTTAAAGTTGTGCAAATCGTCCATGGGCGCTACGGGGAGAGGAAAGTAGCTTTAAGCGGTGGTGTATTCCAAAATTCACTTCTTTTAAGAAAATCCCTTGAGAGATTAAGAGAAGAGGGGTTCATCCCTATTGCCCATAGCAAGGTGCCATCAAACGATGGAGGAATAGCCCTCGGGCAAGCAGCTATTGCAAGGGCTTTAATGGAGGTGTGAGAGATGTGCTTAGGCGTTCCAGCTAAGATAGTGAGAATAGAAGGGAAAGATGCGATAGCGGAAGTGGGAGGGATAAGGAGGGAGGTATCAATAGAGCTTTTAAACGATGTTAAGGAAGGGGATTATGTGATAATCCATGCCGGCTTCGCGATATCAAAGCTGGACGAAGAAGAAGCGGAGGTTATGCTTGACCTTCTCTCCCACATTCCTGAGGAATGAGATTCATAGAGGAATTCAGAGACAGAGAAATTGCCCAAAAGCTTTTAAACAGGATTAAATCCTATGATTTCCCCGCTACATTTATGGAGGTATGCGGGACACATACCGTTTCCCTCTTCCGCTTCGGCATAAGGCAGATGTTGCCTGAGAATCTAAAAGTTATCTCTGGTCCGGGATGTCCCGTTTGCGTTACTGCCCAGAAGGATATTGAAAGCGCTCTCGCCCTTGCCTCTCTTCCCAATTCAATCCTTCTTACCTTCGGCGATATGATGAAGGTGCCAGCTAAAACGGGAAGCCTTGAGAGAAAAAGGGCGGAGGGAGCAGATATCAGGGTCGTCTATTCTCCCCTTGATGCTTTAAAAATCGCAAGAGCCAACCCGGAAAGGCTATGTATATTTCTCGCAGTCGGTTTTGAAACCACTGCTCCAACTGTTGCCTCAGTGATTTTGAGGGCTAAAGAGGAAAAATTAAAGAATTTCAAAGTTCTTAGCCTACACAAGCTTATCCCGCCCGCTATGCGGGCGCTCTTGGAGATTGGGGAAAGCAATATACAGGGCTTCATCTGTCCTGGGCATGTGTCTACTATAATAGGAGCCAAGCCATATCGGTTCATTTCCGACGAGTTCAAAATACCCTGCGTCATAGCCGGATTTGAACCACTTGATATCCTTCAAGCAATCTTTATGCTTATGGATATGTTGAGCAAGGGAGAAAGCGATGTAAAAATCCAGTATAGAAGGGCGGTGAGGGAGGAAGGAAATCCCCTCGCTTTAGATATTATGTGGAAAGTATTTGAAGTGGGAGATGCTGTTTGGAGGGGGCTTGGTTTTCTCCCTTCCACAGCTCTCAAGCTGAGGGAGGAGTTTTCGGATTTTGATGCGAGCGGTCTTTTAACGGAAGTTGATGTGCCGGAGGTGGCGGAAAATCCCCTCTGCAAGTGTGGGGAGGTGATAAGGGGAGTGGCGGAGCCGAGGGATTGCCCTCTCTTTAGGAAAGTTTGCTCCCCTTCGTCCCCAATTGGTCCCTGTATGGTTTCCTCGGAAGGAACCTGCGCCGCCCATTATAAATATACATAGATTTGGGCTCGCAGGGAAAAGGGAATTTTTTTAATTTCGAAAAAGTGGACGATTTTAAAAAAAATAGATAGAATATAGTATGTTTTTATTATGAATTTGGAAGGAGGATAAGAGATGCAAAAGGTTTATCTTTACCGCTGTCAGAAGTGCAGGGAGCGGGTATATTCTCGTGCTCCCTTACAGGAAGGGCAGAAGTGCCCTATATGCGGCGGTGAGCTGAAGGCGGAAGAGAAGAAATAAAAGTAGGGGGCGGGACGATGCTCGTCCCGCCCCCGAAAACGGATGACAGGGGACTTTCTCGTTGATTGGGTGAGTATCAAACAACGCCACCTCGCCTGGTGGCGAGGGGAAGGTTACCTCCTCCAAATCGTTGCCCCCAAAAAGCAATTTGATTATCCCCCACCAAGAGACCTCCTCCAATTCTGGGCTGACCCCCAATATGTCGTAGGGCGCAGTGAGGAATATTTCAATTCCACTTATTTCCTCGGCGATGCTTTCCCTTACATTTTCGTAAACCTCGGACCTTCCATCGCCAGCGCCTACCTCGGTTGCCCCCTCGTCTTACAAACCGATACCACTTGGCAGAAGCCGATAGTGGAAAATGTTGAGGAATTGCTAAACCTTCGCTTCGACCCAGAAAACCAATGGTGGCGGAGAACATTGGATATTATTTCCTACGCCTGCCAACGCTCCAAAGGGAGATTTATCGTCTCTTTTACCGATTTAGGTGGAGTCAGCGATATCCTCTCCCATCTTTGCGGACCCGATAAATTATGCATCTATATGCTGGAATATCCCGAGATAATAAAGAATGCCCTGAATTGGATAGCCGATTTGTGGTTTAAGCTTTATGAGGAGCAATACGAGATAATAAAGAGATATCAGGATGTAACCTGTGGATGGCTAAGCGTTTGTGCTCCCGGCAGGTCTTATCCCTTGCAGGAGGATTTCTCCTGTATGATTAGCCAAAGGATGTTCAGGGAATTCCTTCTCCCCCATCTTGAAAAACAAACGGAGTTCCTTGATTTCTCCATCTATCATTTAGATGGACCAGGAGCTATCCAACACCTGGATGCTTTGCTTGAGCTTCCCCATCTTCACGCTATTCAATGGGTTCCCGGGGCGGGGGCACCTCCTATGGTGGAATGGATACCACTTTTGAAAAGGATTCAATCGGCAGGAAAGAACATTGTCATTGATGCCCTACCCCAGGAAGTGGAATCACTTTTCAAGGAGCTGGATTGGCGAGGATTTTGTGTGAGAACTTGGTGCGGGTCAAGGGAGGAAGGGGAGCGTTTATTGAAAACGGTGGAAAAGCTTTTAAAATAGAGATTAGGGGTGTCAGAACCATACATAGTTGACGAACCCGAAGATTGGTATATAATATATAATTGAGACCGCGGGGTGGAGCAGCCTGGTAGCTCGTCGGGCTCATAACCCGGAGGTCGCGGGTTCGAATCCCGCCCCCGCTCCCATTTTTTATAAGGACCCTAAGCATTTTACTACCCTTTGAGAACAGATATTCACTTACATATAGACGATGAATTCAAGTTAGCAG
>JBMFMH010000022.1:0-21019 GCA_049970775.1 bacterium
TTCATCCCGGTTAGGAAGTAGCGAAGGATGTTAAATCTTTTTTTACCAGCAACAAAACCTTATTCAGCCACGAAGCTCCTAATTATTTTTGACATTTTTCCCCACCTCTTTAAGATTTTACATAGGAATGCTCTTACAAAGGGAACCATCCTTTTCTAATCTTCTGCTTATCCTGATGTGGGTTTTCCTATCCCGCTCTCTTTTAGCCTCCCCCAAACCAAATATCCCCAACGAAATCCTCCGTTTCGCTATCCAAGCGGATATCCACAATTTCACTCGCATACCCGAGGATTACCTCAAAAGGATGATATCCGATGCTTGTAAAATCGGATGCGATTTCATCGCCTTGCTCGGCGATGTGATGGACAGCGATGAGCCGAACCCTTTAAGGATAAATCGTTATAGCGCCGTTCCCATCATCTATCAACACGGCGACCACGAGCTCTTCAATGAATGGGGTAGAAGCGGCTTCCGCAATTACGATTCCCTTTCTCAAAATGGGGAAAGAAGAAATGACCCGCTTTCCTTCTTTAGAGGCGCAACTCCTCGCCAGGAGGCACTCACGCACTTGCCAACCGCTTGGAGCTTTGAGCTTAAAGGCATCCATTTTGTTGTCTGCTACAATGGGAAAGACATCGTATGGTATCCTTGGTTTCTCCGCTGGCTGGAAGAAGATTTAAAGAAAACGAACGAGACGACAATCCTCCTCTCTCATCGTCCTCTTAATGATGCAGGCGAAACGGCGGAAGCTATGCGGAAAATTGTTGAGAAATATCCCTCAGTCCGTCTATACTGCTATGGACATACCCATAGTTCCTCTCCCTTTTACAAGGTTGGCAACGCTATTTGTCTCAATGCAGAGGCTGATAGCCCATACGATGGGAAAACCTATGAGGGAAATTGGTATGTGTTTGTTGAGATAGCCAAGGATGCTATCCGCATATTTAGAAGAATTATGGATAAGGACGAAACCGCTTTGTTGTTTGAGGAGAAGGGACAAACGACTCTGAAACCGAGGAGGAGTTGGGAGAGAGTTAATATGGCTTACCTGATGAGCGATGGTGGCGTTCGCTCGCTTCCACCTATACCCTTAAAGGAAAGCAGTTTACGGGTTTATGGAGTGAAAGCGGTTCAGATTTTAGAGCAAAATGAGGCAATTTTGGGGAATAAAACGAAGGGAAAATTTCAAGCTTCAGCGGGTGATTGGAGAAAACTTGGGGTGGAGAAGGTGCTTCAACTTAAATGGGAAGGGGAGGGGATAAACGATTGGGTTGAGCTAGTGCGTTGGGAAATACCAGTGCATTTTGAGGATGACCCTCAAAGAGTGGGGGAGGCGGGCACTATTGAAGAGGGGACAATTTATATGCCCTTAATGCTTGTAAAGGGTCGGGAAGGGGAAAAGGTTAAACTTCTCGTGGAATGCTTGAGGGGAGATGGTTCTTTGGAGAGCAAGCATTGGGTGGAAGGTGTTTTGGGAGAAGGCATTGGCGCGCTTTGGGCGCTCACCGGTCACATAAAATTCAATTCACCTAACCCATACTGGCGATGGATGGGAGCGGAGGGGAAAACGGAGGTGGATAACTACAATCAGCCACGCAGGGCGGTGGAAATGAGAATCATTCTTCTTGCTCAGCCGATGGAGGGGGAAAACTACGAGGTTATCGCTTTTGTATATCCAAGCGAAGCCTTTTTCACTCCTCTGAGGAAAGGGAAATGGAATAGTGAGGGGGTCAAAGTGAGAATAGGAGGGAAGGAATTCCTCGTGGGGGATTTGGGCGATGGCGAGGCGAAGGGTTTTCCCCTCGGCGAACTAAGAGGCGGGGAGAAAATTATTCTCCATTGCGAGGGAAGCAAACTAGCTTTGATTGAAATAAAAGGAGAGGCAAAAAGGCTGTTAGGAATAGGAGGTGACTAACTTATGAGGTTTTCTTACATAATAATCCTTTTGCTATGCACTTTTGTTTTCGCCGAGGTGGTAAAATGTCCATCAGGGGCAAATCCCTATGCGATGCGAGTATTGGTGAGTGGCAATAGGCTCTATTCAGCCACGGGAACCGGCGTGGTAGTTTGGGATATCACGGACCCGAAAAATCCGAAGAAGGTAACGCAGATACCCTCTTTCCTTGCTTGCGATGTTGCGGTTAAGAATAACCTCGTCTTCATCGCTTCCCTTTATAACGGAGTGAGAATCGTAAGGATAGGCGACCAAAATAAGCCGGAAACACTGGCTACTCTACCATTAACCGTCCGTAGAATCGCCTTAAGAGAAAATCTTCTCTTCGTTGTTGAGGGAGAGGAAGGAAAAGCGAACTTGAAAATCTACGATGTTAGCAATCCCGCTGAGCCGAAAGCCTTAGGTGAAGCTTCCTGGACAGGCATTCCATATGGCATAGCATTGAAGAAGGATTTCTGCTTCATTGCGGATGATAAAAGGGGTTTGCTCATCTTCCCCGTTTCACTGAACGGTAAGCCAAAGGAGGTTGAATTTCCCAAGGGTTATGAAATGGGACAGAACGCTTATGATTGTGAGCCTTTAGGGGAGGATAAAATGATAATAAGTAGAGGGGCAGGCTCGTCTTTACAACTCGCCTTTTTAGAAAATGGGAAGGTAACAAGGGTAGATAGCTTGCCTTTGGAAGGATATAGTTGTAAAGGCAAAGATAATTTGCTATTCATAGCGGGAAGGAAGGGTATGACGGTGGCGGATATATCTCAACCTGGGAAAGCGAAAGTTATAGGCGAATTTGAATTTCCGGGTAATGCGTTTGATATAGACTTATCGGGTGATATCGCCTTCATAGCAAACGGTGCTTTCGGTGTCCGTGTAATTGATATAAGCAAACCCAGTGAGCCTAAACAGATAACCCTCCTTGATATAGGTGGGACTTCATTTGAGAGGGCGCAAAGTTTACCTATCAAGGAACAAGTTGGCAAAGCATCTTGGCTAAAGGTCAAGCAAAATAAAATCGTGGATGAGAAGGGAGAACCATATAAACTGGTTGCCTTGGGTTATCCGATGGTGAATTTTATGTGGTGTGAACCGAGAATACAATACCGCTTTGGGGATATTGAAGGTATATGTAGTTACTTGCGTTCCCTGGGGGTTAATGCGATTCGCCTTGCCTTCAATCCTCCCCAAACTGACTATGCTGTCAGCAATGTTCCATCCCCTGCCGGGCGGTACCCTACGCCGGAGGAATTTGTGGAAAGGGAGCTTGCTCCCTTAGTGGAGAGATTTGAAAGGGGAGGATTATATGTCATCTTGGATTTTCACGGGGCAGGAGACTATCCTACCTTGTTTGGTTGGGCTTTAAGGGCGTGGCGAGCGATAGCACAGCGATTTCGGAACGACCCTTATATCGCCTGGTATGAGTTATGGCAGGAACCCTATTTCTACCCGAAGGAAGCAAAGGAGCAGGGCTTATCCCCAGCTGAAATAAGGAAAAAGCACATTCCTGGGCAGAGGCTTTATTATCTGGATGCTATTAGGGAAATAAGGAAATGGGATAAGCGACACATAGTTATGGTGGAGGATTATGGTCCCTGGTGGCGAGTAGCTGAAGAACAATGGGGACCAATTAATTTCAAAGTTGACCCCGGATTTGATAATGCTCTTTTCGCAAAGCGCGCTGCATACGATAACGGTTTCTCTCAGGGGTTTAAGGAATATGTGGAGGGTTTAATGGACAAATGGCAAGTTCCTTTCTGCCTTGCGGAAATAGAAACCGGCGGGCGCTATAATAAGCCGGAGGAATGGTATTACTTTATTTATGGATGGATGGCGAATGAGGGAAGAATTCCATTGCAATTTTGGGCGATTGGAGATGTGGAGGATATGATGGCAGACCTCTGGGCGCCCTTCGCCAAACAATGGGCTTCTCCTCCACCTCCCAGGAAAATATTTCCCGAGGAGAGGGTGGAGGAGAGAATAGTTTTGGAGAAAAACGCCGAAGGAGGAAAGGGGATAAAGATAGAGGAAAGGGGAAAGCAGGTTATTGCTCATTACCTTCCTCCTGATGCGCCTGTGGGAAGCTCCTATAGATTTCGTTTGCCTAAGCCTTTGCCAATTGGAAAATACAGGATTAGAGTGAAACTATATTCTGATGGGAAACCTGCTTTTCCTCAGGCAATCGTTTATAGGGATGAGAGGGGTTGGCAGTATCCACCCGATAGCGTTTTGGGAAGCTGGGGTGAGGACCATTTCTACTATGCTAATCACCACATCATTCCTGTTTATCTCTACACGAAGGGCTGGGTGGAATGGGAAACTATTTGGGAACCTTTAGCAAATATATCAACGATTGAGGTGAGAAAGGTTAAGGGGGTGCCTTATCTTAATGACTGCGAACGACCGGAGTTATCAACCCGCCCAATCTATCAAATCATAGTAGAGCGTCTCAGTGAATTAAAAAATCGTTGACAAATAAGGAGCTTTACGGGAAACTTAAAGGATAGAAAGGAGGTTTTCGTAAATGAAGGTTGGCATTCAACCTATTACTTGGGGAGATTTGCCCTTTGAAAGGATAGCCCCAGAGATAAGGGAAGCGGGATTTGAGGGAGTGGAAGCACCGGTGGGGCAATACATAGGAAGGATAGAGGAGTTGAAAACGATTTTGCGGGAAAATAACTTGGTGGTTTCCTCAACATACTTTGGGCTAAATTTACTTGACGGAAACAAGCAAAAAGATGAGATAGAAAAAGCCCTTGAGGTGGCTAAGATTCTCAAAAGGGAATTTTCCTGCGATGTCCTCGTTGTAGCCTCGGGTGGTGTTAATAAGCCAGTTGATAGAGAGGTATACGAGCTTTTCGCCAGAGGTTGCGATGAGCTGGGGAAGCGCTGTAAGGAAATAGGGGTTGATGTTGCCTTTCATAATCACGCTTGGACCCTAATTGAAACAAAAGAAGAAGTTGATTTCCTCGCCGAACATACCTCTTCTGAATCCTTTTTCTTCGCCTTTGATACCGGTCATTTAGCTCTTATGGGGATGGACCCAGGCGAGGTTATGAAGGAATACAAGGAAAGGATAAGATATGTTCATCTAAAAGATGTCAAGAATGGCGATTTCATAGAGCTTGGGCAGGGGATTGTTGATTTCGCCAAAATCAAGGCTGTTTTGGAAAGCATAAACTATCGGGGCTGGTTAGTTGCCGAACTTGATAGAAGCAAAAACCCGCCCTTGGAAAGCGCTAAAATGCAAAGAAAATTCATAAAGGAGTTCTTCGGGATATGAGCAGGGAAGTCTACGATTCCAAGATGCTTTTTGAGGTTTTAAAGGCGGTAATAAACGCTATTGAGGAGGCTGAAGGCTACGCCGAGGGGCATTCCTTAAGGGTATTAGAATACGCAAAAGCTATAGCAAAGCATCTTGACCCTCCCTATGAAGACCCCGCCTTGCCCCTTGCCGCCCTTCTTCACGATATAGGTATGCTCGCCATACCTCCCGAGATAACCTTGAAACCGGGGAGGTTATCCAGCGAGGAGAGAAATTGGCTGGAGAAACATCCCTTATTCGGTGTGCAGATGCTCCAACATATCGAAGGTTTGGAGGAGGTTTTGCGAATAATCAAACATCATCACGAAGCTTATGATGGAAGCGGTTATCCAGAGGGAATTGCGAGAGAGGAAATACCGCTTGGGGCGAGGATAATCGCTTGTGCTGATGCATTTGAGGCTATGACCTGCAAGCGTCCACATCGCTGGCCGCTCCCTATAACGGAGGCGCTTATAGAGCTGAGGAGGCAAAGCGGAAGGGCTTTTGACCCGAAAGTTGTTGAAGCTCTTTTCAAAGCTTACCAAGCAAGGGAATTACCCCTTTTCAAAAAATAACACCCTGCGGTCCTTACTTCTTTGTCGTTAAGAGGATTATCTCGTCCAAAGTATGAACCCTGTTGTTGGGGTAGAGGGGGATGAGGCTTATTATCGCATAATCACCTTTCAAACCGCAGATGAGAACATATGGGAAGGATGGCTGGGGTTCAATGTTTTTCAGCATCATTTGCCACCCATCGCTTTTCAGCTTTCCTTCGTAGTAATTTATCACTTCTCTTGGGGAAACTTTTGAAGGAAGTTGGAACTCCCTGAAATGTATTTCGTCAACGCTGGAGAGGAGGGAGGAAAGGAGAGGAGAAGGGGCTCTAGCCGACTTAGAAGCCAGATTTCTCGCCTGTTCAACTTGTCCTTCCTTCGCTCCTTTTAATTTCTCGCTTACAAGTTTCGCTGGAATACGCGCCTCCAGAGTAAGCTTTGCCTGAGGGAAGGAAGGGATTCGAGGCAAAGGAACCTTTTCTTTCTCCTGGACGAGGGATGTTGCTATTGTTGTGAGTCCCTTCATTATAATTCCCAGTAGCACACCGACATCCTTGACGCCCTCTGCTTCAACCAATAGGAGTTGTTTGGTGGTTACGCCCGGGGCGATGAGAAAGATATTATTGCCTTTACTATAAGCGATAGGGAATGGCTGTTGAGGTTGTTGGGATGAAAAGAGGAGACGCCATCCATTGGAGGGGAGGGTCTGCTGCCAGAATTGGAGAGCCTCGCTTTTATCTCCCTCAACAATCAAAATCTCCAATTTATCAATTTGTTTACCATAATCGCCGAACAGCGCCTGAATGAGCACCTGGGGGAGGGCTGTGCTCTCCACAGTTTTAAGATAAGGTGGAAGTGAAACCTCCAAAGAGAAAGCGAGAGCGGCTAAAAATAAGAAAGGAAAGGCTCTTCTCATAGTTTTTCGCCTCCCTTATTATTAACCATTTTTTCTTCTTCCAATACCTTCAACGCGCGTTCCAGACCGCTTTCCGCCTGCGTAGCGCTCAGCAAAGCCATCTCCAATCTCTCCACGAGTTTTTCCTGCACAGCCTTGTCCCGGCTCTGAACATAAACCCCACGAGAAACGGTTGCAGAAGGCTTTCGCTGGGCTTTTGCCAGCGTGGCAATCTTTTTAGCTCGGTGGAGAGATTTCCCTATCTTGGGAGGAAGGGGTTTTTCCTTTTTAGGAAGAGCAGTTGGCAGAGTGGCTTGGTAGGGAGTTTGCGGGGTGGTCATTAAAGGAGCAGAGGTTCTTGTTTGGCGAGAGAATACGATAAATAAAAGCGTTAAGGCAAGCGAAAGTCCAGCCAAAGCGGAGAGAGGAGAGAGCCATACTGGTTTCCTTCTCTCTCTAATGGGGAGTTTTTCTTTTATTTTATACCAAAGAGCATCGGGAGCTTGTAAGCGAGGGAGGTTTTCCAGAGCGGAGAGGAACCTACGCCACTTCTCATAGGAGGAGAAACATCTCTCGCAAGAAGCGAGATGCTTCTCCACTTCCTTTGCTTCCTCCTCGCTCAAGCTCCCCTCAATATAGAGGGGCAAAATATCTTCAATTTTTCTGCAATCAAACTTTTTCATTTATTTAATTCCTCCATTTTCTCCTTGAACTTCTTTCTCGCCCTATGAAGGGTGATTTTAACGCTGCCAACGCTCGTCTTCATAACCTTCGCTATTTCCTCATAAGATAGCTCTTCAAAATGCCTTAAAATAAGCACCGTTCTATAATTAGGCGGCAGCTGTTGAAGCGCTAGTTGAACCTGCTCAACCAAATCATCGTCCTCACCTTGCTCATCCCCTATTTTATACTCTACTTCATCCAAAGAGAGTGTTTTCTTCTTTCTCAAGTTGCTCAGGCACACATTTACCGCTATTCTATAAAGCCAAGTAGCTAAACTGCTTTCCCCACGAAACCCCTTTAGAGCGGTGAAGGCACGGAGGAAAGTTTCCTGCGTCCAATCCTCCGCATCCTCCCTCTTCCCGCTCATTCTATAACAAACATTATAAATCATATCTTTGAAATTTAAATATATCGCCTCCATCGCCTCCTCCTCCCCATCTTTCGCTCTCGCAATTATCTCCTTCCAGTTTAATTCTTCCACCTTGAGCACCTCTTCATTATTTAGACGCTTTCTCCACCATTTAGGTTACTCTCCATCCTAAGACGCTTCGCCAAGGTAATGTTATATTTATCCTCATCTGGGTCGTATGGTGTCTCCATTATAGCGGGAAGACGGCTAAAGAAAGGGTCGCTGATTATCGCTCTTATCCCCCTCAAACCTATCATTCCCTTGCCAAGGCTCTCATGCCTGTCCACCTTACTGCCCAATGGTGTCCGACAGTCATTTAGATGTAATAACTTCACGCTACTTCCTATTTTACTTTCTACCTCTTCACTCAATGCTTTCACCTTTTCTGGCGAGGAAAGGTCATAACCGTAAGCGAAAAGGTGACAGGTATCTAAACATATTCCTATTTTATCCTTATCAACTTCCCTTAGCAACAGTTCCAAATCCTCAATGGAGGAGCAGATATTTCCGCCTGCCCCAGGGGTATTCTCCACCAGAATCATTGTTTTCCCCTTATGCCATTCACAAATCCTTCGTAGAGCCGATGTCAACCTTTCCATTCCGAACGCTGCGCCTGCTCCTTTATGGCTACCAGCGTGAACGATAACGAAATCTACGCCTGCTTCCTCCGCGTATAGGAGATGGTCGCAGAGAAGGAGAATTGATTTATTGTATATATCATCCTCGGGTGAAGAAAGGTTTAAAAGGTAGGGGGCGTGGATAGCGATGGGGAAGATTTCGTTAAGCCTCAATTCCTCAACATAATGTTTAAATTCGTTAGGTTGAGCGCTTATTTTCCAGGATAAAGGGCTCGCTATGAGGGTTTGGATGCACTCACAGCCAAGTTCCAAAGCATATTTGAGCGCTGCCTTAAATCCTCTATCAATTTTCACTTGGAAGCCGAACCGCATAATGATTGCAGAGCTCCTTGAGTGGGCAAATATGACAAGAGGGATTACGAGGGCGGCAGATTTCTCTTCCCAAACGAATCAAATTGAGGTGGAGGGAAAGGAAGCGTTCTTTTGGGAGATGGGCTTCTATTAACTGGGAGATTTTCGCTGGGGAAAGATTATTTGAGAAGATGCCCAATCTATTTATAATGCGATGGATATGAGTATCCACAGGGAAAGCGGGCATAGAGAAGGAGAAGAGGAGAACGCAGGAGGCGGTTTTATCGCCCACGCCGGGCAAAGAGAGCAAATATTTTCTCGCATCTTGGAGGGATAAATCGGCGAGAAATGAAAGGGAAAGGGAACCTGTTTCCTTCTTTATTCTCTGTAGAATCTCCTTTATCCTTCTTGCCTTTATCTTCGATATGCCACCGCATTTTATAGCTGTTTCTATTCTTTCCAAAGGAGCAACAAGGAGGGCTGTCCAATCGGGAAAAAGTCTCTTCAAATTGGCGAAAGCCCGATGTGAATTCTTATCGGATGTATTTTGGGATAAAATAGTCCTTATCAAAACATCTATTGCGTCCTCCTTTTCCCTATTGGGGAGGGAGAACCTTTCCCTGAGCAATTCGTCAATTTTTATAAGGGTTTTTTCATATTCAGAAGGCAATGCGGAAGCCTCGCAAATCGCCCTTCGCTTCCCCCCAAATAATGCGCACATCCCTCACCCTTGCCGAAGGCGGCCCCTTCTTTAGCTCCTCTATGAATTTAGCAAGGACATCTTCCTCACCCTCAGCAACGACCTCAACGCTTCCCTGTGGTGTATTACGAACATAGCCATCCACACGATACTTCAAAGCCATCTGCTGAGCGAAGAAACGGAAGCCAACCCCCTGCACCCTACCGAACAACTCTATGCGAGCCCGCTTCAGCGGCACTCCAATTCCCCCTCCATTGCGATTTTGACCGCTTCCTCAGGGCTATCAACATAAACTATTCCCTTTACCTCCGTGTGCTCGCTCTCCACCCGCCAGGTTCTTATACCAACTACGGGGATGTTAAAATGTAGGGCAAAGGCAAGCTCGGTAAGAGTGCCGAAGGCTCCTCCTATCGCTATCACAGCCTCGGAGGACAGGACAACGATTATGTTTCTCGCATAGCCCATACCCGTTACTATGGGGATATCAACATAGGGATTGGCGGAATTCCTATCCATAGTGGGGATTATTCCAACGGTTATACCGCCAACTTTTTTGGCGCCTTTGCAGGCGTATTCCATAATTCCACCCATTCCTCCGCAGATAAGAACACCACCCCTCTTAGCTATTTCCTCTCCAACTTTCTCCGCAATGGGGAGAAGTTCCTCCGGTGGTTGAGAGGCGCCGATAACGCCGATAAACTTCCTCATCTTCTCTTCCCCACAGGGATGATATAAAGGGGTTGTTCCGCTTGTGGAAGAGCGAGCAAGCTTTTAACCTTATCGTCCTCAAAAGCCCCAATGCAGACGGAGTCGTAGCCGAGAGCAACAGCTTGCAGCTGGATGTTCTGTCCGATGTGTCCAACTTCCATATGAACATATCTCGTTGCCCTCGTTCCGTAGCGAGCCATTGTTTTGAAGAGCTCTGCGGTGATGACTATAACTAGCGGTGCCTCGGCTATGAAGCTCTGATAAAGGCAAGCTTCCACGAGGGGTGAACGCAAATCTTCCTTCAAGTGCAGGCGGAGCTTATGGTCCCTTGGAATATACTTATAAACCCCTTCGGGAAGAAGGGCGTAGAGATGGCAGGGGAATATAGCGCCGGCTGAGGGGGCGGTGCGAAAGCCGGAGTATTTATCGGATATGCCTTGTCCAGCCCAGAGGATTTGGCTTATCGCTTCTAAGGGAAGGGAAGCGGAGGAAAAGCTCCTCACAGAACGCCTTCTCGAGAGCGCTTCCTCCAAGCTCGTTTCCCCTTTTATTTTAGGGGGTGGTAAAACGAGTTCCTCATTCATCATCTTTAATTGCTTTATTTGCCAAATCGTGTGCTTCTCTTGTTTCGCTCCTCGTGCCTTGCTTTACCCTAAGCTCTTTGAGTTCCTCAGCTAACTTTTTAGCCTCTTTCTGCAATTTCAGAAGGTTTTGCGCTCTGATTTTATAGAGACCATTCCATTGCCTCACCAAAAGCTGGCTATCGGTGATGACTTCCAATTTCTGGAATTTCTTCTTTGCAAGGCGGAGAGCTTCTATAAATGCAAGCCATTCCGCTTCATTATTCGTTGCTTTTCCAATGAATTTCCCGAGGGAAAGAACTTTTTCCCCGTTGCTATTCTTCAACACTACTCCTATTCCTGCCTTTCCCGGATTACCTTTCACGGCGCCATCTATTATGGCGATACCCTTGTGCTCTATCATTCCTCAAGGTAAAGAATGCGTCCGCAATTCTCACAATAAACCAGACCTTCCCCCTCCTTCAAACGGGCAAGAAGCCTCGGACTCACGCTGAAACCACAGCCACTACATACTCCTCTAACCACCTTCCCCACTCCACCCCCCTCTCGCTCCCTTATCTCCTTATAGCGTTCAAGGAGGGCAGGGTCAATTTGGGGAAGGAGCTCCTTTCTTTTCTCTTCCAATGTGGCTATTTTCTCGCTTAGCCTTTTGTATTCCCTCTCATAATTGCTACGCACCTTTTGGTAAGCCAAGTCCTCTTCCCTCAATTGTTCCTCCAACTTCTTTATCTCACCGCTCTTATCCTCTATTGCATACATAAGCTCTAAAACTCGCTCCTCCAGCCTATCTTGATTGCGTCTGAGCATTTCCACTTCTCTCTCCATTGATTCAAGCTCTTTGGGATTGCTCACATATCCACCATACATCCTGCTTTCCATTGAGCGTCTCCTCTCCTCCAATCCCCTTGCCTCCAATTCCTTATCCTCCATTTCCCTCCTCATCTCCCTCAATTCCCTCGTTTGCCTTTCCAATTCTTCCCTCAACGCATCCACCTTAGCTTTCAGTGCGCTACCATCATCTAAACCGTTCCTTTCCTCAAGGCTTTTTTGAAGAGCGTCGTCAATTTCCTCAAGTTGCCAGAGAAGCCTTATCTTTTCCTTCATAGCCTTTTTGTCTCAATCTTGATATCCACATATTTTCTTATATAAAGAAATCACTTTATTAATGTACGCTTGCGTTTCCTTATATGGAGGGATGCCATTGTATTTTTTTACCGCGCCCGAGCCAGCGTTATAACAGGCGAGGGCAAGGGGGAGCTGCTGAGGATGCCCCTCGAACTTCTCCAGATGTCCCCTTATTAGCCGAATGGAAGCTGCCACATTCTCTATGGGGTCAAAGGGATTCCTCACGCCCATTCCCGCCGCCGTTTGAGGCATAAGTTGACCCAAGCCCATTGCTCCCTTTCTTGAAACCGCTTTCGGGTCAAATCCTGATTCAACCGCTATCACAGCAACAACTAAACGAGGGTCAAGGTTATTCTCCAAACTGAAGCTTAAGATAGCTTGCGCTATCAATCTCGCTGAATTGTCGTCCATTCGTGGGTTAAAGTAGAGAACAGCTCTCTTATATGCTTCTACTATCTCATTAGGAATAGCAAAGCGATTGGGGAAAGCCCTGCTCGTTAGACTTCCCTTCTTGTTAGATATAGGGACAGGGAAGTAAAAGACGGTCTGCTTTTGCATCTCCTCTTCTTTAGCCCTCACATCTGCGTCCTTGACAACAAGGAGTAATTCCAATAGATTATTCTCCCCTGTTGGTCTTGCAAGAAGTCTGATTTCCTCTCCTATCTCCACTGGAACGGGCTGATTGAATTTCAGGCAGGTCGTTGTTCCCTCATTAAGGATTAGGGTGAAGAGACTACCGCTCTTGATAAAGCCGACAACTCTTCCTCTATATTCCACGCACTTGCCGCTTTTCAAGAGGGAGAAATATTCATCCACAGGGGATGCAAAAGCAAGGGCGGAGAGAAGGAGGATAAGGATTTTCCCTCTCAACCCTCTATCACCTCCTTGAAAGCAGTAAATGCTTCTTCTCCCCACAGGACAAACAGGATTCGCTGGAGATTTTTGAGGGAGGGGGAAAGTTCCTCAATCGCTTTGAGCATAGCTTTGGCGCTCTCCTTGTAAGGAAATCCACCCACGCCTGTGCCTAAAGCGGGGAAGGCGATGCATTTTACGCCCAATTGGTCAGCGAGGAGGAGGGAGTTTTTCGTTGCTCGGTAAATTTTTTCCTCATCCGTTCTAAAATCCGTTCCCATAACCGCGGCGTGAATGACGAACCTTGCCTTTAATCTACCTGCGCCTGTCCAAATAGCATCACCTATTGCAATCGGACCTTTTGCCATAGCCTCCTTCTCTATCTCCGTCCCACCTTTTCTTTTTATCGCTCCTGCGACTCCTCCTCCCATAAAGAGGCGGTTATTCGCAGCGTTAACTATTGCATCGCAGTCCACTTCGGTTATATCGCCCTGAATAAGTTCTATAATTATTCCATTCAGTTTTCTCATATTATATAATCTTAAAATGAAGATGAGGGATGGTCAACAAAAATATATGCTTCAGATTCTCAATTCTAAAAATCCAAAACATATGGACATCCCTTAGCCAGTTCGGTAATATTTATTATCAGGAAACAATATTTGAGGAGGAATTTAAATTATGTTTTGGGCTAGGCTAGCGAGCAGATTCTCCCAAGATATGGGAATAGATTTAGGCACCGCCAATTCATTGGTTTATGTGAAGGGCAAGGGCATCCTTTTGCGGGAGCCTTCCGTTGTTGCTATTGATAGGTTAAGCGGAAAGGTTCTTGCGGTGGGGGAAGAGGCGAAAAGGATGATTGGCAGGACGCCCGCTAATATCGTTGCGGTAAGACCTTTGAGGGATGGGGTAATCGCTGATTTTGATATAACGGAGAAGATGCTTTCTTATTTTATCACAAAAATTCATAAGCGCCGCACCCTCGTCCATCCGCAGGTTATAATCGGCATACCTTATGGAGTAACGGAAGTGGAGAAGAGGGCGGTCTTGGATGCGGCGATAAGGGCTGGAGCAAGGGACCCCCAATTGATAGAGGAGCCGATGGCATCGGCGATTGGTTGTGGTTTGCCAGTAACTGAGCCGAGAGGTTCTATGATTGTTGATATAGGCGGTGGGACAACGGAGGTAGCGGTGATATCTTTGGGTGGAATTGTTACCTGTCGTTCCATTCGGATAGCGGGCGATGAGATTGATGAGGCGATTGCTTCCTATATAAGAAGGGTTCATAATCTTCTCATTGGGGAAAGCACAGCGGAGATGATAAAGATAAACATAGGCTCCGCTTTCCCCTTAGAGCAGGAGCTTCAAATGGAGGTGAAGGGTAGAGACCTTCTCACCGGCTTGCCTCGCTCCGTGATAGTGCGTTCCGAGGAGATACGAGAGGCGATAGCGGAGCCTCTCAATGCCATAGTTGAGGCGATAAAGCTTACACTTGAGGCTACACCACCCGAGCTTTCCGCTGATATTATGGAGAGAGGGATTATCTTAACGGGTGGGGGAGCGCTCTTGAGAAAAATAGACAAGCTCATTTCCCACGAGACGGGCATTCCAGCATATGTTGATGATGACCCCCTTGTGTCGGTAGTTATGGGAGCAGGGAAATTCCTTGAGGAACTGGAGCTATCCTCTGCTCTGCGGAATGTTCTCATTGGTCGCTCCTCTTTCTCTTGATACTCCTTATTAATGAAAAAATATCTTCCCATCATCGTTCTGTTTCTCTTTGGCTTAGGGATAGGAATCTGGGAGGGACATCAATCAAATCCTAACCTTAATCCGCTAAGCAAGCTCGTCCTCTATGTGTTCGCTCCTCTTCAGAAAGCGGTAAACTCCATTGCTTCCCTTCCCTCAAAAGCGGTTTCTTATATTCGCCTCAACTCCACATTGAAAGCGGAAAACCTTTTATTGAAAAAGGTGATAGAGGAATATAGGTTTGAATTAGCCCAACTGGAAGAAAGCGCTAATGAGGCAAGACGCCTGAGGGAATTGCTTACCCTAAAAGAGACGACTTCCTATCCCACGATAGCAGCGAGGGTCATCGGTTGGGTCCCTGGTTCCCATACCTTTATCATTAATAAGGGAAGAAATCAAGGTGTGAAGATAGGGAAAGCGGTTATAGCGCCTGAGGGTTTAGTGGGGCAGGTAATAAAAAGCACAGGGGATGAAGCGATAGTGATGGCAATTACTCATCCGAAAAGCGGGGTAGGAGCTTTACTGCAAGCGAGTAGGGAAATGGGGATAATACAGGGTAGGGGAGATGACATTTTGAATTTGTCCTTCCTGCCTTTAAATGCCAAGATAGATATTGGCGAGGAGATATTAACCTCGGGGATGGGAGGGATTTATCCTAAAGGGATACCGATAGGTTCAGTTATAAGAATCCATACGAATGAGGCAACTTCATCTATATGGGCGGAGGTTAAACCGGCGGTTGATTTCCAGAAATTGGAAGAGGTATTGGTTATAAGGTGAGAAAGCTCCTTTTGTTTTTTCTTTTTCTTTTCTTTTTGTTGCTCCAGCAAGCTCCTTCTATCCGCCTCTTTTATGGATTCGTTGACCTTGCCATTCCCATTCTTGTAGTAATCGGATTGTGGATGGGTCCAGTCAACGGTTTGGTATATGGTTTTCTCGCTGGCTTAATTCAAGGGAGCTTTTCAGGTGAGTTGCTGGGGACATTTCTCATCACTCGTCCCCTTATAGGGTGGGGAAGCGGTATGCTCAGGGGGTTTATAGTAAAAGAAAATCCCTGGGCGCTTTTCCTCGCTTGTTTCTTTATAAGCCTTCTTAACGATTTCCTCTTTCTTCTTTCATTCCCTCATTCAGTAACCCCTCTTTGGTGGCGTTCTTTTTTTCTCAAGGGTCTAACCAGCGGCATTTTCGCCCCCATATTCGCAATCATCCTGAGGAAGATTTTCCCAGAATGACCTCCCTTTGTGGCGAATTATGATAAAGAAGCAAAGACAAGTGTTGACTACCGAGGGAAAGGATGTATAAATGATAAATAAAACCAACCCATCTTTTTAAAGGAGGTTTGAGTTGAAAGAGACCGTTCTTAGCGGTATGCGTCCCACGGGAAAGCTTCACCTTGGCAACCTTGAGGGTGCCCTTAAACAATGGGTTGCCCTACAGGATGAGTATAGATGCTTCTGGATGATAGCAGATTGGCATGCCCTTACCACTGGCTATGAAAATGCAAAGGAAATAAAAGAGAATGTTTTACAGGTAGCGATAGATTTTTTGAGCGCCGGACTTGACCCAGAGAAAAGCGCTATCTTCCGCCAGTCAGATGTGAAGGAGCATGCAGAGCTTCACCTTCTCTTCTCTATGATTACCCCTACTCCTTGGCTAATCCGCAATCCCACCGTGAAAGAGCAGGCAAGGGATATGGGACTTATTGGGGAAGGGGAAGAGGAGATGGTGAAGATAAATTATGGTCTTCTTGGCTATCCCGTTCTACAGGCTGCCGATATATTGATTTACAAGGCGAGTTTCGTCCCCGTAGGGAAAGACCAACTCTCCCACCTTGAAATCACGAGGGAAATCGCCCGAAGGTTTAATTTCCTTTATAAGCCGATTTTCCCCGAACCTCAACCTATCGTGGGGGAATATCCCCTCATCTTGGGCACGGATGGAAGAAAGATGTCAAAATCCTACGATAACTGCATATTCCTCGCTGACCCACCGGAAGTGATAAGGAAAAAGGTCGCGAATATGTTCACTGACCCTCGGAGAATTTATCGCTCCGACCCTGGACATCCCGATGAATGTCCCGTCTACCATTTCCATCTCATCTACAATTCACCTAACGCTGAGATGATAAAGGAGGAATGCATATCCGCGCGGATTGGTTGTGTGGATTGCAAACGATTATGCGCTGAGGCATTGGTCAATCGCCTTGAGCCGATAAGGGAGAGGAGAAGAAAGTTTGAGGATTCACCTTCTCTAATCCTTGATGTTCTGCGGGAAGGAGCGAGGAAAGCGAGGGAAGTTGCAGGCGCAACGATGGAGGAAGTGAGAGAGGCGATGGGTGCTTGGTGAGCTTCTTCCTTCTCTTTGCCTTCCTGCATCCTCTGCCAGATATCTCCGCTAAAAGCGCTATTTTAATGGATTATTCTACCGGAAGGGTTTTATGGGCGAAAAACGAAAAGGAGGAACTGCCGCCAGCAAGCCTCACAAAGATGCTCACCGCAATCCTGGTTTTAGAGAAGGGCAACCTTGACGATGTCGTTGAAGTTGGAGGAGATATCTCAAGGGTAGAGCCAACCTGTTTGGGTTTGAAGAAGGGAGAGAAGATTACGGTTAGGGATTTGCTCACCGCTCTTTTGGTGCGTTCGGCGAACGACGCGGCCCTCGCCTTAGCTGAATACCTCGCTGGTTCGGAGGAAAAATTTGTCGCTATGATGAACGAGAAGGCTAAGGAGATAGGGGCGCTTAATTCCAATTTTGTGAATTGCCACGGACTGCATCATCCCCTTCATTACTCCACTGCCTATGACCTCGCTCTAATAGCGAGATATGCTCTTTCAAATCCAATATTCGCCTCACTCGTTTCTTTGAAAAGGGCAGAGATAAAGGTATGGAATAATGAAAAGGAAAGGAAGGTTGTTTTGGAGAGCACTAATAAACTTCTTTCCCTTTATCCCTATGCCAATGGGATAAAAACGGGCTATACAAGGGAAGCGGGCAGATGTCTTGCTGCCTCAGCGAGAAAGGATGGTTGGCAGCTTATCGCCGTAGTTTTAAATAGCAACGATGTCTGGAAGGATGCCCAACTGCTTTTTGAATATGGATTCAATCTATTTCGCCATTCTTTTGTTGCACGGAAAGGCATACCCATAGGCTATTTAAAAACGAGTGGCAAGCCGGAGAGGATAGCTCTTCTTCCCAAAGATGACCTCGTTGTCTTTTCCCCACTTGGAGAACTCCCAAGAATTGAGGTGGAGAAGAAAATCTTCAAAGAGGAGCCGCCAATTAGGGCGGGAGAAAGATTGGGTGTTATGAGGGTGAAAGTAAATGGCGCCCCCTGGGGAGAGGTTGATATATTAGCTGGGTCGGATGCGACAATTGGATTCCCTCGCAAGCTTTCTATCTTCAGCCTGAAAGCCTTCCTGTTCACCTTCTTTATCCTCCTGATATTGAAGCTTTTGGGGGAAAGAATAGGGAGAAATTCCTTTAAATGAGGCGGTTATTTCTCATATTGAGCTTTCTACTCTCTTGCTTGTTCTTTTTTATCTCGCTTTTGGTAGGTCCCACAGGTTTTCCTTCCTCCCAGCGGGCTCTTATCATCTGGCAGATAAGGTTGCCCAGAGCTGTTCTGGCTTTTCTTACCGGTTCCTCTCTCGGAATTGCCGGAGCATCTTTACAGGGGCTGCTTATGAATCCCCTTGCTGACCCTTATATTTTGGGGATGTCTGGTGGAGCGGCGCTTGGTGCTGTCTTGGCTTTTTTATTTAAATTAGAGGATTTCGCTTATGGTATGGGGGTGCCTATTTTCGCCTGTGCTGGTGCTTTTTTCTCCCTTTTGCTTGTTTTAGCGATAGCGAAACGGAACGGTCAGCTGCCAGTGGAACGAGTGATATTGGCGGGCGTTATCGTTGGTGCCTTCCTCTGGTCACTTGTGACCTTTCTCCTCACCTTCTCGGGAGAGGATGCGTATAGGATACTCCTTTGGCTTATGGGAAGCCTTTCAAATGTGGAATGGAGAAGCGTAAAGTTAGCAATTTTCCCAATCCTATTGGGGAGTTTAGCGCTTCTCTTCTTTTGGCGAGAGTTGGATGTGTTTAGTTTAGGTGAGGAGGTGGCGGGATATTTAGGGGTAGAAACGGGCAAGGCGAAGGTTCTCATTATAATATTCTCTTCCCTTGCTGTTGCGGGCGCTGTTTCCGTTTGCGGAATCATAGGATTCGTTGGTTTAATATCCCCTCATATAGCGAGAAGATTGGTGGGTTATAACCATCGGCTATTGCTCCCAGCTTCTTTCTTCATTGGGGCAAGCATTCTTTTATTAGCTGATACATTAGCAAAGGGCATAATAGCTCCTGCGGAGCTTCCCGTTGGCGCGCTTACCGCCCTTTTGGGTGCTCCTTTTTTCGCTTATCTGCTTTATAAAAAAGAGGGGCAAAGATAGTAGGGTGTTAATTTCCCTTTTCCAACTTAATTATCTCAAAGGCTATGAGCGTGGTTGGGATGCCGGTCCAAGAGGAAAGCCTTTCTAAAAGACGGGCGAGCGCCTTGTCATTGGTCTCTTTTGAAGCCTCATCTTCAGACGCCAACTCCCTTTTCTTCGCCACGATTTTAGGTATGACATCGTAGAGAAAAGCTGCCTTAACCTGCGGTAGGCTCCTCTGTTGGAGGGAGGCATATTGCCTATGCAATTCTTGAGAGAATTCTCCCCATCTCCGCAACAGGCTCGTTGTCCCTCGCATTCTTGCGAACTCCTCCATCTCCACTTCCTCAACCATTTCCTCTCTTTCCTTAATAAGTTGCCATTCTTCAGGTGTTGAGGCTTCCACTACCTTTATTGAGTAAGGTTTGTTCATCACTCTTGTAAGGGCTTCCTCTATCAGAACGCGATTGCTTCCCGTTTCTATGTGCGTCCTTAAATGAAAAGTGCCTGTTTTGAAGCCTAAAACCAGCTGGTCTTCTTCTAAAGCAAGGGGAACAGCTGATTCAAGAGCTTGCCAGAGAGGTGGAAAAAACTTCCTCTCTTTTACATCTTTCACAACGGCGTTCCAAACCTCCTCAGGCGTAAGCTTCATCTTTCATCACTCCTCAAAAGGTTTTTCAAAAAATTTATCGCTAATGGGAGCTCTCGCTCTATTTCTTGCCATCGGCATTCTAAAGATATTCTATCGCCATATCCAATTTCTTTCAAGAAAATAAGAAAATCCGTTAAGAGACCGTTGCCTTCCGATGGAGGTCTTCTTTGCTGGTCTGATATATGGATATGAAATAACCTCTTTCTTCCTCTTTTCAATACATCCCAACACTCGTTTTCTTTGATTAAATGATAAAAATCGGCTATAACGCCTACATTCTCTCTCCCCGATTCCTCCGCAAACTCTAAAGCTTCGCTCAATGTGTTGATTGTGTTCGTTTCCTCTCTATTCAAATGCTCAATCGCTATCTTTAGGTCCCATTTTTCCCCTATCTCGGAAGCGAGGAAGAGAAAATACGCTATCTTTTCCTTAGTCTTTTCCTTTGGGTAATCCGCTTCCCTCCTTCTTGCTCTACCCGAGCCGAAAACAATCACCTCGCCTCCCAATAGTTTTGCCCTCCCAAAGGCTAACTCCAGATAATTTTTTATCCTCTCCCAATCCACATCATCTCCCACGATTTTGAAATCAGAGGGTAAGAGGATGTTAAATGCTTCCGCCGGTAGGGGGAGGGAGCGAGGAAGCTCTTCAAAATCTTTTTCCTTCAGATTCGCTATCGCGCTGAGGGGGAGTTCTATGAAATCTCCTCCCGCTTCCTTTAAGATTTTTGAGTGATTCCAATGGAGACAGGCACCGATTCTCATTCTTTCTTCATCTTCACCTCTCTCCCCACGATTTCACCGATTTTTCTGGCGAGCTCTTCCACCTCTTTTTCGCTACTGCTTCCGTCTAAGTAAATCCTTTTGCCTTCGTAAAGGATGTGTATCTCGTAGAAAGGATAGGAAAAATCTTTTTCTTTCCCTCGTGTAGCGAGGGCGAAATCCGGTAATACTCTCTCGCTTTTCCTTACCTCTATTACCTCTATACTTGAAAAGGGGAGGATTTTTTTAGAGGGGTTCCAAAGAAAGTAGTGATAGAAAGTGACCGTTCCCATAATCCTATCCAGGATGACCTCTTTCCACGAGCCCATAATGCCTAAACCCAAAAAGAGGAGGAAGGCGCCTGCGATAAGAGGGATAAGCAGAGAAGAGGAGTATTTGCCTTTGTATAGAATGAAATAGAGGGCGAATGCGAGGAGCGGTAGTCCGGAAAGGATGAATGGGAATCCGGAGAGGATTCGTAGGGGAAGGCTATGTTTAGCCTCCAAAACGATGTAGCCACCGTAATCCTTGGTTATTTTATAGGATAAGGGTTCCTCCGTCTTATTCTGCATTTCTTTCATTATAATGGAAAAGTAAAATATTGTGTAGAATTCCAAAACATAGCAGATTTTCCATCTCGGAAGGGAACAAATTTCCGGGTAAATCAACCTCTGTCCCTTTCATTTGTAGCTTACTCGGGCGTTGTTGCTGGTATGGG
>JBMFMH010000023.1:0-14944 GCA_049970775.1 bacterium
AAATGCTCCTGATATCTAATATAATAGGCTTAATCGCTTTCTCGTTCTCGGGAGCGGTCAAGGGCATAAGTAAAAATTTGGACCTTTTTGGAATAGTCGTCTTAGGAGTTGTTACAGCCCTTGGCGGAGGTGTCTTGCGGGATTTTATGGTTGCGAGAATACCCATTATGCTCAAGGACCCCCTTTACCTTGGCTTTTCCCTTCTTGGTGTTCTCCTTGCCCTTCTCACGCGGCGCTGGAGCACATCAATAGTTGAGGATTGGGGATTTTTGCTCTCCGATGCTATAGGTCTCGCAGCCTTTACCGTGAGCGGCTCCCTTGTAGCAGTTGAATATAAAATGGGGATAATGGGAATAATAATTCTTGGGCTTTCCACTGCGGTTGGGGGAGGGGTTATTAGGGATGTTTTAGCAGGTGAGGTTCCCTTGATTCTTCAAAAAGAGGTATATGCAAGCTGCTCCGTTTGTGGTGGTTTTATATTTTGGCTGATTTTGCTTTTAGGAGGTAGCAACACGCTCGCATCATCTTCAGCTATGGGCACGGTTCTCTTTCTTCGCATAATGGCGATTAAAAGAAAATGGCAGCTTCCTCGCTTTAAATCCTAATATTTGACAATTTTGTGAGAATGATTATCATTTAAATAAAAAGGAGGTAGTTGATTATGCGCGTTGCGATGCCCGTGGAAGAAGGCAAGGTTTCTGAACATTTCGGTAGGGCTCCTTATTTCCTTATCGCCGATATAGAACAGGGAAAAGTCATAAGCAAAGAGGTTGTGGAAAATCCCGTTTATGGAGCGCATCGTCCCGGCGCCGTGCCGAATTTTCTCTTAGAAAAGGGAATCAATTGCATCGTATGCGGTGGAATGGGTCCCTCTGCGGAGAAAATCTTCAAGAAGAAAGGCATAGAAATCGTAATGGGGGTGACGGGTGATGTGGAGGAAATATTGGAGAAGCTGGCGAGAGGGGAATTAGAAGGAGGGGAAAATCTCAGAGAAGTTTGCGGACATTTACGCCGAAGTCAGTCCAAACTTGGTGGGAACATAATATGCATAACCGCTAAGGACGATAACCTTGATGCAGAAATAGACCCTCATTTTGGTAGATGCGAATATTTCATTCTTTACGATTTAAATACGGATGAATTTGAAGCGGTGAAAAACGAAAACAGTGGGGAAAGTCGTGGAGGTGGATTTGGGATGAGGGCAGCAGATTTTCTCATAACGCAGGGAGTTAAAGCGGTCATCACGGGCGAGATTGGACCTGGACCGATGGAAAAGCTTAAAGAGAAGGGGATTAAGGTCATAGCTTCCGCCACCGGGAGGGTGAAGGAAGCGATAGAGGAGTTTAAAAAAGGGAAGGGCAATGAATCCAATATTTAATAAGCCAACCTCAAGATTTAGCCCTTCTCCTTTTGGAGAATTCATCCAGCACACTATATAACGCGGGAACGAAAAGAAGGGTAAGGAAGGTTGAGCTAATTAGACCTCCCAGAACGGCGATGGCGAGGGGCTTGAACATCTCCGAGCCCTCCCTAATCGCTAATGCCATCGGTATCATCGCGAAAATCGTCCCCAAAGCGGTCATTAAAATCGGACGCAATCTTATTGGACCAGCCACCATTATTGCCTCCTTCGTTTCCAAGCCACGCTCCCTCTGCAGGTTTATAAACTGCACCAAAAGAACCGAGTTGCTTATCACTATGCCCGCAAGCATCAATATCCCCAAAAGGGAGAGAACGCTTATCGTCTCCCCTCCTAAGAGAAGGGCGAGAAGGGCACCGATTAACGCCATAGGTATCGCGGTCATTATAACGAGGGGATGAACGAGGGATTCAAATTGAGAGGCAAGAATCACATAGATGAGGAAAACTGCTCCCACTAAGGCAATGAAAAGTCCGCTAAATGCTTCCCTCCTGCTTTCCTCCGCTCCCCTTATCGCTGTGATATAACCGGGAGGGAACTTCATCTTATTAAGCTCCCTTTGTATATCCCTAACGATATCGCCGAGAGCTCTGTTCCCTTTTGAGGCTGTTACATCAACTGAACGACGAAACTGTCTTCTGGTTATAAGGGATGGTCCAGTTGTTAGCTCTATCTTCGCCACCATTTCAAGGGGAACAGTTGATTTCGTGACCGGAGAATATATGGGCATTCGCTTCAAGTTTGTCTCCCATTCCCTCAGGGAAGCGGGGGCTTGAACCGTTATATCATACTCCTTATCTTTCTCCCTATAATATGTCACTTGCTGACCACCTAAAAGGGTGTAAAGGGCGGAACCTATTTGTCCAGCGGTTATCCCAAATGTCCTCGCCTTCTCCCTGTCTATAATCACCCTATATTCCGGTGCTCCCGATGTCCAGCTTAAGTCCACACCGAATACGCCGGGTATCTTCTTCATCCTCTCTTTCAAGTCATTCGCTAATTGGGCGAGGGTATCCAAATCGTCTCCCCTGATTTCCACATCTATATCAGCCATCCCACCTCTTCCACCCGTAAGGAAAGAGGTCATCTCCATAAAACTGAATATCGCATTCGGTATGTTCTTTAGCTTCTCCCGCAACCATTCCTTTGTAACGCTAACTGGCTGCTTAAGTTCCCTAAATGGCTTCAATCTACCCATAATCCTTCCCGATTGGTCGGGATTGGTCGTTCCCATAAGGGCGAATGCTCCCCTCCCTCCACCTCCGCAGTAAGAGGTATAATTTATAAAATCGGGCACCTGAGCCATATATTTCTCCGCTTCCGCTATCACCTTATCCGTTTCCTCAAGCCTCGTTCCCACCGGCGTCTTAACCGTGATGCTGATCACATTGCTTAAAGCGGGGATATATTCTAGTCCAATTACTGGTATAAGGAAAAGGCTCAACACAAAGCTGCCAATTCCTATTCCTATAGTTGCCAAGCGATGCCTCAAAACCCAAGCCAACATCCCTCTATATATTTCCTCAATTGCTTTATATAAATTTTGAAAAGCGTTTACAAGTTTGTAGAGGAACCCTTTCCCTTCCGAAATGGGATGAAGAAGACGAGAGGAAAACATCGGAACGGCGAAGAAAGCAACAAGCATTGAAGTTAGGAGAGCAACAGAGAAAACCATAACCATTGGCGAGAATAACTGCTGAGTAGCACCGCCTATGAATAGAATGGGGAAGAAAGCGGCTAATGTGGTGAAGGTAGCGGCAAGAATCGGCATCGCAACTTCCCTCATCGCTTCCACAGCGGCTTTCATTGGAGGTTCGCCCCTTTCAATATGCCTATGAATGTTCTCCAAGGCGACGATGGAGTCATCTATTATTCTCCCAATAGCAATTACTAGCCCACCCATCGTTACGATATTTAGGCTCGTCTTGCTGAAGAACATATAGATAAAAGCGACAAAAAGGGATATGGGTATGGAGAGAGCTATCACAAGCGTGCTACTCAAAGTGGTGAGAAAGAGGAAAATAATAATAACCGCTAATATCGCTCCCTCCAAAGCTACATCCTTCAGGTTCTTTATTGATTTTCTTATGTAATCAGCTTGGTCCATAGTAAGAGTCAGAGAAACACCCGGGGGAAGCTCTCTCTGGATTTCCTTCATAGCCTTTTGCACATTGTCCGAAACCTCCACCGTATTCGCTCCCGATTGTTTGTAAACCATAATCACAACCGCAGGTTTTCCATTTACCCTTGAATAGCTCGTTGGCTCCTTCGTGGTATCCTTAATATTCGCCACATCTTTAAGAAGGATAGGGGCTCCGTTTTTAATTGTTAGCAGAATGTTGCCTAACTCTTGGGGATTTGACACTTCTCCCACTACTCTCACTAAATACTCGTTTTTCGGACCCTTGAGATAACCAGTTGGAATATTGCGATTCTCCGCCGATATCGCTTGCACGACTTGCTCTATTCCCATTCCATATGCCTTCAGCCTACTGGGGTCAACCTCAATCCTTATTTCCCTTACCAATCCTCCCATTGGGGCTGCCATCGCTACCCCTGTTACCTTCTCCAAATCCCTTTTAATCACATTGTCCGCCAAGTCCCGTAAGGTTTTTAGGTCTGCTCCCGTAACAGCTATCCCCACAACGGGTATCATTGCGGATATATCAAGCTTGTTGATAATCGGACGATGCGCCTCCGAGGGGAGTGTATCAATCACAGGGTCTATCTTCTCCTTTACATCCATAGCCCCAAGGTCTATGTCCGTTCCCCATTTGAAGCGAACCATTATATTTGATACTCCATCCATAGAATAGGAAGAAATCTCGTCCAAATTTTTCACCGTTCCTGCCGCTTCTTCCAGAGGCTTTGTGATGAGGGTCTCCACCTCCTCGGGTCCCGCTCCCGGATAAACTGTGGTTATAGTTACAACTGGGAGAGTTATATCTGGAAGAAGGTCTATTTTGAGGCGTGAGAGGGAAACAAAACCTAAGAGAAAGACAGCGATTATCACCATCAATATAGTGATGGGTCTTTTAACACTGAACTCGTAGATGTTCATATTGCTTTCACCTCATTGATGAATTATAATATATCGGAATTATAAGTCAAACAAGAAAAGTTTGACTTGTATGAAAAATATGATAAAATAGTAGTTTAGAATCATCTGGAAAGGAGATGATTTCAAATTGGAAGCCTTTAAAAACAGCGAGGAAGTGATAAAGAAATGCTTCATCGGCTCCGCCTCAGTGGGCGAGCGTGGGCAGATAGTCATACCCGCTGAGGCAAGGCAAAGGCTTGGTTTAAAAACGGGAGACAAGCTCCTCGTTTTCGTTAATCCCCTTAATAATGGCATTTTCCTTATCCTTCCCTCTGCTTTGGACGAATTACATCGCCTAACCACTATGCTAAGGGAGCTGATGGAGAAATGAAAAAATTGAGGAGGGTTCTCCTATTATTATCTTATCTTGCGGTTTTGCCCAATCCTTTGACCCTTGAGGAAGCTGTCAAGATAGCCCTTCAAAACAACAAGCAGATTAAGGTTGCTGAGGAGAAATTGCTGAGCGCGAAAAGCAATTTGGAAATGGCTAAAGCAAGCGAGAAGATTCTCACTTCCCTAAGCGCTTCCGCCCTTAGGATAGACAAAAAAACCACTATAACGATGCCTTCCTTTATACCTGGCAGACCACCTATACAAATAACAATCGGAGAGCTCTATTCCTACAAGGCATCCCTTGGCGTTTTTCATCCCATTGATATAAGCAAGAAAATATCGTTGAGAGAGAAAGCTGCCTCCTTATCCATAGACCAAGCGTATATTGATTATGAGAGGACGAAGGAGGATGTGATTACCTCAACTAAGAAAGCCTTTCTACAAGCCCTGCAGGCGAAGAAAAGCATAGCTATATTTGAAACGACCCTGAAGGCTGCGGAGGAGCATCTCAGGGTGGCTAAAGCAAACTACGAGGCAGGAACAGTCCCCCAGTTCGATGTGCTCAGGGCGGAAGTAAATCTTGCGAATATCAGGCAACAGCTTCTCAGCGTCCAGAACGCATACGAGATGGCTAAATCAGCCCTCCTCAATACAATGGGAATTGACCCCACTACACCAGTTGAACTCCAGGAGGATGTGAAACCACCGGAGGTTCCTCCCTTGTCTCTTGAGGATTGTATTAAGAAAGCCATCCAAAACAGAAAGGAGATATCCGTTTTGAAGCTTGGGCTTGAGATAGCGGAGGAAACCCTTCGCTTAACTAAAAGGGAAAATTATCCCGATTTGACAATCGCTTTCTCCTATAATTGGCAACATCCCACCACCAGCTTTTCCCCAAGGGAATTCACTTGGAATATTGTCCTTTCCCTTTCTGCCACTCCCTTTGATAGCGGTCTAAACAGGGCGAAGCAGAAAAACCTTGAGACAGCGATAGAAACCCTCAAGGCAAATCTTTCCCAGCTGGAAGATGGTGTTAAGCTTGAGGTCAAAAACGCCTATACTAATCTTGAGAATGCTAAAGCTAAGTTGGATGTCGCCACGAAGACATTAGAACAAGCAAGAGAAGCTTATAGGTTGGCGGAAGTTAGATATCAAGCTGGTGTATCCACACAGGTTGAGCTTTTAGATACGCAGGCAGCTTTAACCCAAGCGGAGGTCAATTATGTAAATGCTCTCTTTGATTTTCATATAGCGAAGATAAGCCTTGATAAGGCGATAGGAGAAGTGAAGGAGGTTAGATAGATATGAGAAACCTTAAAAGAGCATTAGTTGTCATCCTGGTGATAATTATCTTAGCGGTTATTTGGGCAACTGTTCGTCGTCTCTCGGTAGTGCGTGCCCAGAGGGCAAGAGGAATGACAGTGGGCGTTACGGAATATCCTGTGGATGTTTATAAGGCGAAAATTATGGAAGCTAATGACACCGTTAACCTGCCTGGTTCCGTATCTGCGGTTTTGCAGACGAAGGTAGCCAGCAAGGTTGGAGGGAGAATAAGCAGGATATTTGTGAGGGAAGGGGATTTCGTTAACAAAGGACAACTTTTGGCGCAAATAGATACATCGGACATAATAAATCAAGTCAATCAAGCGAAAGCCCTTCTTCAAAGCGCTCAGACCCGCTACGAGCAAGCCAAGACCGCTTACGAGCTGCAGAAAGAGCAATACCGTTATTCCCTCCAGCAAGCGGAAGCAACCTTAAACGCAGCGAAGGAGAATCTGCTTATGCTCAAAACTGGTGCTCGTCCCCAGGAGATAAAGCAGGCAGAGGCTCTTTTAGCCCAAGCTGAGGCTAATTTGAGAAATGCGGAGTCAAATTATCAGAGGGTGAAAATGCTCTATTCTCAGGGAGCTGTAGCCAAGCAGACTTATGACCTCGCCCAGATGCAGTATGATGTTGCCAAGGCACAGGTCGAATCCGCGAAACAGCAGGTTGAATTGGTAAAGATAGGACCACGAGAGGAGCAGATAAAGATAGCGGAGCAGAATGTCAGACAAGCGGAGGCGATGTATGAATTGGCAAAGGCAGCCGAGCAACAGGTGAGAATCCGTCAGCAAGATGTGGAAACCGCTAAAGCGGCAGTTGACCAAGCAAAAGCGAGTTATAATCTTGCCCTTAATAGCTTGAAGGACACAAGCATTACCTCTCCAATAAGCGGATATGTGTTAAGCAAATTAGTTGATATCGGAGAGATAGTTGGTCCTGGAATTCCTCTCTTCGTCATTGTGGATACCAGCTCCACTTATGTTGATTGCATTGCCTCCGAGCTAGATGTTTCCCGTCTACGGATAGGGCAGGAAGTTGAACTCATCTTCGATGCTATGCCCGACAAAACTTTCAAGCAGAGGATAAGTATGATTTCTCCCGCTGGCGACCCTCAAAACAGGTCCTTCCTCGTAAGAATTTCCCTGCCTAAGACGCCGTTTATGCTGAAACCCGGTATGTTCGCCAGAGCAAGGATAGTTGTGGGAAAGAAGCGTGGAATCTTCCTCCCACGGGGTTGTGTTTACTTGGAAGGCGCAGAATCTTATGTTTCCATTGTGGAGAATGGGAAAGCGGTAAAGAAAAAGGTGAAAACAGGAGCAAGCATAGGAGATTTAGTTGAGATTTTGGAAGGTGTGCGGGAGAATGAAGTGGTTATAGAGAGGGGAGACGCCGTGCCCGTAGGAGCAAATGTTAAGATTAGAGAGGTGAAAGAGGTAGCGGTGCCGGAGGGAGCATATATGATTTCTCCCTGAAGCTCAGTGGGTTATCATACCCCAATTCTCACCCTCTCCAATCTTGACAACAAGGGGAACGGAGAGGGGATATGCATTTTCCATCTCTTCTTTGAGTATCTCCTTAACATATTCTCTTATATCCTTCCTTGTCTCTATGAGCAATTCGTCGTGAACTTGCAGAAGCAATCTCGCAGGTAATCCTTCTCTTTTTAATCGCCTATGAATTTTTATCATTGCGAGCTTGATTAAATCGGCAGCGCTTCCCTGCACCGGCGCATTTATCGCCGCCCTCTTCCCAAACTCCCTCACCATCCTGTTTGAGCTTGATAATTCTGGCAAAGGTCGTTTTCTCCCGAAAATCGTTCTCACATAGCCCTTCTCCCTTGCTTCCTCAACCGTTCTATCTATATATTCCTTCACCTTGGGAAACTTCTTGAAATACTGCTCTATGTATTCCCGAGCACTTTCCTCCGAGATGCCAAGCTCCTTGGCAAGCCCAAATTCCGATATTCCATAAACTATCCCGAAATTCACCGTCTTTCCTCTTCTCCTCAATTCCTCCGTTACTTCTTCTAAGGGAACACCAAATAACGAGGACGCTGTGAGGGAATGGATGTCCTCTCCCTTTTGGAAAGCCTCAAGCAAGGCAGGGTCCTCGCTTAAATGGGCGAGGATTCTCAACTCTATCTGGGAGTAGTCGGCGGAAATGAGGATGTATCCCTCATCGCAGATAAAAGCTTCCCTAAGCCTCTTAGCCCATTCCCCTCGAACCGGTATGTTTTGAAGATTTGGCTCAGATGAAGAGAGCCTGCCTGTCGCCGTCACGCATTGATTGAACGAAGTATGAACTCTCCCTCTGCTATCGGCAAGCCTTGGCAAGACATCTATGTAAGTCCCCTTACACTTTGAGAGCTCCCGCCATTCTAATATCTTCCTCGCAATTTCATACTGAGGGGCAAGCTCCTCCAATACCTCCGCATCCGTTGATAAGCCAGTTTTCTTCTTTTTGCCCAAGGGAATCTTCAATCTCTCGGAAAGAACCTGCCTCAACTGCTTGGGAGAGGCTATGTTGAACTCTATGCCAGCAATCCTATATATCTCCTTCTCCACCTCCCTCATCCGCTCCATTACCTCCATAGAGAGCTTCTTCATTAACTCAACATCTATTTTCACCCCCACTAACTCCATATCAAAGAGAACGGGAAGAAGGGGCATCTCTATCTCGCTGAAAACTTTTTCCAGTCCCTCTTCCCTTAACTTTTCCTCCATCTTCTCCTTCAATGAGAAGAGCTTTACCGCCCGCTGAGAAGGCTCGTTGGATAACTCTTCCCCAAATAATTCACGATAAACATCCTCAAGTCTATGCCCGCCCCTAATGGGGTTCAATAAATATGAAGCGAGCATAGTATCAAAGTATATCCCCTGAAGATGAACATCTTCCTCCCTTGCCAAGAGAAGCATCATACTCTTTAAATCGTGTCCTATCTTTGCCACCCTCTCATCCTGGAGGAGAGGCTTTAAAATCGCAATCTTATTTTCACTTGCCCCAAATAAGTCTCTTCCCGTGAAGAGGGATAAAGAGAAAACCTCGCCTTCCCTCGTTGCGATATGAAGCTTGCCCTCTCCCAAGTAAAGGGAGATTTCCCGGGGAGATTTTTTCAATAATTCAAGTAAATCCTCTGTTGCTCTCACATATTGAGTTTGAACCTTGTTTTCAGGCTCTTCCTTTATAAAAAGAGAACCTTCCTCAGTAGGGAGGCGCTCTATGAGCTTTTTCATCTCCAGTTCCTGCAAGATTTTCCTCAAGCGAGCCCAATCGGGTTTAAAGGGTGGGACATCTTCAATTTTTAGAGGAAGGTCAACTTTAAGAAGGGCAAGGTCTTTGTTCCTCCTCACTATTTCCTCATAGGATAGAAGCGTTTCCCTGAGTTGAGGTGGAAGCTCGTCTATTCGTTCGTAGATTTCTTCAATAGAAGAGAACCTATTTAAAAGCTGGGCTGCTTTTTTCGTTCCAAACCCGGGGATTCCGGGAAGATTATCCGACACATCGCCTGCCAAAGCTTTTAAATCGGGAATTTTTGCAGGAGGAATTCCGTATCTTTCCAGCACTGCCTTTTCATCTATCTCCCGCAAATCTGTAATGCCCACACGAGGTATAAGGAGCTTGATGTTTTCTCCCACGATTTGCAGGCAATCAAGGTCTCCGGAAAGGATGAAGACTTCAAAGCTTTTTGCCTTCGCCTGCATAGCAAGGGAAGCAATTACATCGTCCGCCTCATATCCTTCCATTTCCTTGATGGTTATTCCAAAAGCTGAGGTAATTTCCTTTATGTAAGGGATTTGCAGGGATAGGTCGCTGGGCATTGGTGGACGATTTGCTTTATAGGCGGAATATTGCTTATGGCGAACAGTTGGAATGGGTAAATCAAAGGCAGCAACAGCATAATCTATTGAGTAATCTGAAACGAGGCGGATTAGCATTGAGGTATAACCATATATGGCATTAGTAGGCAAGCCCTTGGAAGTGGATAAGTAGGGTAGGGCATGGTATGCCCTGTAAATTAAGCCTTGACCATCCAACAAATAGAGCGTTTTCTTCATCCAGATAAAGTATAATGGATTATTTTTTTATTGACTAATTTTTCTTGCCCTCTAAAATAATAAGAAACAAAACAAAGTCTTTTTGTGTCTAAAGTATAGGAGGTGAACGACTTGCTAAAAAAAGTTAGTTTGTTTGTGATTTCTCTGATAGTGATTGTGGCAATTGCTCAGGCGCAACCTGAAACCACCTTAGCGGGAATCACGGTTGGTAAATCCTGGGACCAAGTTTTAAACATCTACGGACAGCCAGACGAGATTTTAGTTGGGCTTCGTGTTGGGGTTACAACCCAAACCGGTCTCTTTCCCGCAATGATGCCGAGTGCAGGTGGTGGAATGCCGGGGATGCCGGGGATGATGGGTCCGGGAATGATGCCAGGTGCTGGTGGTATGCCTGAGATGATGGGACCAGGGATGATGCCAGGCAGCGGTATGCCGGGAATGATGGGACCAGGGATGATGCCAGGAGGAATGCCGGGAATGATGCAGGGCGCCCGCCCAGGTATGGGGATGCCGGGAATGATGGGCTCCGGTATGGGTCCGATGCCAGGGATGCGCCCAGCAGGAACCGCCACTCCTATGGGTAGTCCAGTCGGTCCCCAAGGTGGCGTCTTCCCCCTGCCAGGCTTTCCATCTACCGGTGGACCGATGATGCAAGGAGCTATGCCTTCCACTCAAGTTCAAGCCGTTTCAGCGGATAAAGTCGTTTGGATTTATCGCTTGAAAGGAGGGATAACCCTTCGTGTCACTTTGGCACAAGCAGATGGAAGGGTAGTGGAGGTATCGGTAAGCGGGTTGAGCTGGGCAAAAGCACGCACCTCAAAGGGGATAACCCTCGGCAGTTCCCTTATGGATGTATTGAAAGCTTATGGTTGGCCTGAGGAACAGTCGGAAAGCGATGGAACCCTCTTCTGCCGCTATGACCAATCCTATCACATCGTCTTCGGTCTGAAAAATAAGAAGGTAGTTTCCATTACCGTGTCTATGTAAAGGGTGCCTCGCTCCTTACAGGATTTAATCACCGAGATAAGGGATAGCGCTAATATCGTTGATGTTATATCGTCCTATATACCTGTGAAAAGGGCAGGGAGGTCCTATAAAGCTCTCTGCCCCTTTCATCCTGATAGGAATCCCTCGTTAATGATAAGCGAAGAGAAGGGGTTATGGCATTGTTTCGGCTGTGGTGCGGGTGGGGATGTTTTCTCCTTCCTTATGAAGATAGAACAGGTGGATTTTATGGAAGCGGCTAAGCTTCTGGCGGAAAGATTGGGAATTCCCTTTCAATGGGAGGGTAGGGGGGAGCGAGAGAATCTCTTCGCAATATGGGAAACCTGTGCGAAATACTGGCAAAATGTCCTTTTAACTCGTCCTGAAGGGCGAGATGCTTTGGAATATTTGAGGAAAAGGGGGCTAAAGGAGGAAACTATAAAGCAGTTTATGCTCGGCTTCGCCCCCGCTGATATTAAAGAACTGCTCCAACTCCTCAAGGATTTCCCTAGGGAAGATTTGGAAAAATGTGGTCTTTTCTTAGAAAGAGATGGTAAACTACACCTACTTGTTAGCGGGAGAATAACCTTCCCGATTTTTTCCCACGAGGGGAAAATCATCGCCTTTGGCGGTAGGGTACTTGACGATTCAACTCCAAAATATATAAACAGCTCGGAAACCGCTTTCTTTAAAAAGGGGAGAGTTCTTTACTGCTTCCATCTTGCGAAGAAGGAAATCGTCCAAACGAAGAGGGCAGTGATAGTGGAGGGATATATGGATGCAATAGCCCTTTATGAGGGGGGAATAAGAAACACCGTAGCGACCTTAGGAACTGCCTTAACCGAGGAGCATCTTCGCCTTTTAAGGAGATATTGTGAGGAGATAATCCTTGCCTTTGACCCCGACTCCCCCGGGATGAACGCTGCGTTAAGGGCAAGCCCTTTGATTGAATCCGCAGGGCTTAAGGCAAAGGTCCTTCTTCTGCCGGAGGGAAAAGACCCCGATACATTCCTGAGAGAGGAGGGGAAAGAAGCCTTTGAAAAGCTGATTGAATCCGCAATTGACATCTATGAATTCCTGATAATGAAGGCATTGGAAAAGGGGGAAGAAGGTAAAAGGGAGGCAATTGATATAATTGCAAATATAAGCGACCCGGAAAAAAGGAACAGGGTGAGCAAGCGACTTGCGGAGGAGCTTGCGAGAGGAGAACCGGAATTAGCCAAAGAGTATTTGAGTTGGATTTCCTTGGAAATTAAGAAAAGGAGGGTAGGGGAGGGCAGAAGAAGGGGGGCAGGTTTTTCTGAAACCCCGTTGGAAGATGCTAAAGGGAAAATAGAAAAAGCGGAAAGGGAGTTCATTCGCTCGCTTTTATTGGAACCTGCCTTTATCGATTCAACCTATGATATCATAGATGAGGAGTTATTTTCCAACGAATTGTTAAGAAATATTTATAGAAAAATAAAGGGTTTAAAAGGGGAGGGGTTTTCAAGACAAGCTCTACTCGCAGTCCTTGATGAAGAGGAGAAGAAAAAGGTAAGCGAATTAGAGTTAGAAGAGGTTCCTCCACCATCGGAGCAAGTAGTTTATGATTGTGCCCTGAGAATGTTTGAATTGTATCTTAAAAGAATTAGACAAATTAATGAGAAAGCATTATTATTAATAAAAGAGGGAAGACTTGCCCGTAAGAAATCTATCAGCTCTTTGCGCTCTCTTTTCAAAAATCTACAGGACCTTTTGGAAGACGAAAGGTCCGAAAGGGAGTGAATAGCGTGGCGAGAAGGAGAAGCAGTGATAGACCATTTCCTCCTTATTTTGATGATATGGAGGAGGAATTGCTGGGGGATGAGGCAGAAGAGGAAACATCGTTTCTAATTGAGGAAGAGGAGTGGGAAGATAAAAGCGGTAGGCACTATGTTGTTGAAGATGCGATGAAAGCCTGGTTAAAGGAAGTGGCGAAAATCCCCCTTTTGACCCCTGAGGAGGAAGTGGAGTTAGCGAAAAGGATAGAGCAGGGGGATATGGAGGCAAAGAGAAGGATGATAGAGGCTAATTTTCGCTTGGTGATAAGCATCGCAAAGAAGAAGATGGGGAGGGGTTTACCCTTTGCCGACCTCATTGCGGAAGGGCATCTCGGTCTGATCAAAGCTGTGGAGAAGTTCGATTGGCGCAAAGGGTTTAAATTCTCCACCTATGCTACTTGGTGGATAAGACAAGCCATTTCCCGCTCAATTGCTGACCAGGCACGCCTTGTTCGGGTTCCCGTTCATATGGTTGAGAATCTCCACAAGTTGATGAGGGCAAGCAGACAATTGACACAACGCTTAGGGAGAAAGCCAACGGAGGAAGAGCTGAGCTTGGAAACTGGGCTGACAATAGAGGAAGTGCGCCGTGTTATGGAAATCACCCCTGACCCAATTTCCCTAGACAACTTAACAGGAGATGACGAAGACACGAGGGTATCGGATTTCGTAGCGGATGACGATAGTCCATCCCCTGAGGAGGAAGTCGCCCGCTGTATGCAGAGAGAGAAGTTGGAGGAATTGATAAATTCCTGCTTGACGCCAAGGGAACAATTGGTTATAAGATTAAGATATGGATTGGATAGCGGATATCAGAGAACATTGGAAGAGGTAGGGAGGATTTTAGGGGTAACAAGGGAAAGGGTGCGTCAGATAGAGGCGAAAGCCTTGAAAAAGATGCGGCATCCTCATAGAATAAAGAAATTGAAAGAGGTGCTTGATATTGAGTAAGAGGGCCCGTAGCTCAATGGCAGAGCAGCCGGCTCATAACCGGTTGGTTGCTGGTTCGAATCCGGCCGGGCCCACCAAGAAAGAAATGAGCGAAAAAAGGAAAGGATGTGAAGCACGATGAAAAGAGCGGGATTGGTATCCCTTGTAGTTGTCATATTTTTGGTTGTATCCTTCCTTCTATATCTCGCTAAAACAACGGGAAAAACCAGTTTCATATATGGTTATGCCTACTTTTTTACCCTGCCTATCGTTTTAGCCTCGCTCTTAGGGTTATTCTATTCCCTCAGCGTAGCAGTGGCTTCTTGGCTCATCTTAATTTGGGCAACCTTCCAAATGGGAGAGTTCTGGGTGAGCGTAATCGCCCTGGTCAGTTGGCTTTTGGCTGCCTATTTGACCGCAAGCCTTCTCTCTTCATTCGAGAGAAGACTGAGATATTTCTCAACTCTCTCGGATATTGAGAAAAAAATGTGTGGGATGCTTAATATGTCGCAACTCCTATCCACTATGGTTGAGGAAACAGCCAAGGCTTTGGGAGTAAAGGGCTGTTCAATCCGTCTTTTAGACCAAAGCGGGCAAAAATTGGAGATTAAAGCGGTTTATGGATTGAGTAAAGAATATCTTGAGAAGGGACCAGTTGATGTAGAACATAGCAAAGTTGATAAAGAGGTATTAGAGGGAAAGATAGTTTATATAGAGGATGCGACAAAGGACCCCCGATTTCAATATCCTGAGGAAGCTAAGCGGGAAGGGATAGTATCGGTGCTTTCCGTTCCCTTGAGGGTGGCTGACAGGAAAATAGGGGTTGTGCGAATATACACGAGCGAGCCACGCAAGTTCACGAAGGACGAAATAGATTTCGTTAATTCCATAGCCACGCAAGCGGCGATAGCCATTCAGAACGCTGCTTTATACGAGAGCCTCCGCCAGCAATACAAGGATGTAGAGGATATCCTCTGGAAAAGCATCTGGTAGAAAAAGA
>JBMFMH010000023.1:15044-20145 GCA_049970775.1 bacterium
AGAGGAAAGTATTAATCCCTGCGGAAATAGGCGTTGGTAACTTTAACCTTTTTCATATTAAAAAGAAAGTTAACATAAGATTTATTATCGGAACAAATCAATCTGGAACAATTTTTAATTTGCTGAATCAATCTTCCCTCACGAACCCACTTTCCCTGCTAACTAATCCCAATTTCCTCAATCTCAATCTCCTCTCCTCTGATATCTTTATACTCCCCAGAACATAGGCTTTAAGATTGAACGAACTACATATCTCAACGACTTTATCCACATCCTCCTTATCCACGAAAAGGCAAAAACCTATCCCCATATTGAATACCCTGAACATCTCCTCATCGTTTATACCACCCTCTTTTTGAATAATCTGAAAAATCGGCGGTATGGGAGGCAAATCCTCAATTTCTATCTCCACCGGCTTTTCCACCCGCAAAAGGTTCAACCAGCCTCCACCAGTGATATTTATTAGCGCCTTCACCCTTGCCCTCTCCATTATCTCGTAAACCTCTCTTGTGTATATTTTCGTTGGCTCTAATAGCTCCTCCCCTATCGTTCGCCCCAAATCAGGTGAATACCTGAACAGGGAGAGGTTGTCCTTTATCAGAACCTTCCTCGCCAAGGTCAAGCCGTTGCTATGTATTCCACTGCTCTCCAAGCCAACAACAACATCCCCTTCCTTTATATCCTGCCCCAAGATTACTTTCTCGGGGTCAACTATGCCGATACAAGCTCCCGCTAAGTCAAAAGCATATCCTTTCCTCATTCCCTTCAACATCTCCTTCAATTGGGCTGTCTCCCCGCCTACTATCTTTATCCCCGCTATCCTTGCTCCCTCATAAAGTCCCTTCCCTATCTCCTCAAGCAATTCCTCCCTTGGTTCCTCCAAGGCTATGTAATCAACCATACAGACCGCCTTCGCCCCCACGCAGAGGACATCGTTTACATTCATCGCCACACAATCTATTCCCACAGTGTCGTATTTGCCAAGCATCTGGGCAACAAGGAGCTTCGTCCCTACCCCATCAATCGTTATCGCTATCCCCAAATTGCCAATCCTTATGACATTCGCGAAATAACCAATCGGCAAGTCCTCCGAGCCCAAAGTCTTATTAATCCAATAAAGGAGCTTTTCCATCCCCCTTTCCTCTCTCTCAATGTCTACTCCTGCCTTTGAATAATCCAATCCCTTATTCTCCTCAGTCACCGATGACCACCTTGAAGAATTTCCTCTTGCCAATTTGAACAATCATACCGTTTTCCACCGTCACATCCATATCGGGATTGCTTATTTGTTGCTTATTTACTTTAACTGCTCCTTGGCTAATCAATCTTTTCGCCTCCCTGCTTCCATTTACAAAGCCTGAAAGAATTAGCAGTTTAATTATCCAGATTTTCCCCTCCTTTATGTTCTCTTTCTCTATTTTCACCTCTTCAATTTCACTGGGGATTTCTCCTTTTCGGAAAATTCTCTCAAACTCTTCCTTAGCTTTTTCCGCTTCTTCCTCCCCGTGATATGTAGACACTATGCGATAAGCGAGCTCCATTTTCACATCCATTGGGTTCAATCTTCCTTCCTCCACCTCCCTTTTAAGCCTTTGGATTTTACTCTCCGAGTAATTGAGGAGTAGCTGGAGGTAGCGCCACATAAGCTCATCGGAGATGGACATCAGTTTGCCGAACATCTCTTGGGGTGGCTCGGTAAGACCAACATAATTATTCAGGCTCTTGCTCATCTTTTGCACCCCATCCAAACCTTCAAGCAAGGGAAGTGTCATAACTATTTGGGGAGGCTGTCCGTTTTCCCTTTGCAATTCCCTTCCCACGAGCATATTGAATTTTTGGTCGGTGCCACCGATTTCCACATCGGCGGAAATCATTAAGGAATCATATCCCTGCATTAGGGGATAAAGGAGCTCGTGGATATAGATTGGTTTCTCGTTTTTAAAACGGAAGGAGAAATCGTCTCTTTCCAGCATCCTTGCCAGGGTGTATTTAGAGGCAAGTTGGTTTATCACATCCTCCAAATCCATTGAGGAAAACCATTGGGAATTGAAGATGATTTCTGTTTTCTTCAAATTGAGGATTTTCCCCACCTGTTGGAGGTAAGTTTTTGCGTTTTTTTCCACTTCTTCCCTGCTGAGCTGTTTCCGAACTTGGGATTGTCCGGAGGGGTCTCCAATCATCGCCGTGAAGTCGCCAATTATGAAAACAACTCTGTGTCCTAATTCTTGAAACTGGCGGAGCTTATTTAAAGGAATGCTATGTCCGAGATGAAGGTCGGGTGCGGTAGGGTCCGCTCCATATTTTACCGTTAATCTCTCCTTTTGCCTTAACCTTTCTAATAACTCCCCCTCGGTGATGACCTCAACGCACCCAGCGGTTAATATCTCAAGTTGTTCCTCTGGGCTCATCTTATCTTCACATTTATTATCACATCTCTCACTCCCGGCTTTCTCTTTATGATATCCCTTGCTCTTTCTATCTCTTGATTCAGGTCCCTGTTATCCCCTCTAATCCTCCTAATAACCCCTTCAATCCGAACTATACCCATAGAAGTTGTTACCCGCAGTCCGCTTGTATTTATGCGTCTGCGAGTCAACTCGCTCATAATGGATTTGGAAACCAAAACATCTTCCGGACGCATATGCGAACGCCTCCTTGCGTTATTTTTGTTTTTCCCATATAATTATAAACAATCCGAGAGATGGCTTCAAGAGAAATGGAAACGAAGAGATTTTGGGAAGGTCAAGAAGATGATACTTCTAATAGCTTTAATTTTTGCTCCGCTTGGAGTGCAGTTTGCCCATCCTCTGAAAATAGAGAAAATCGCTGTTAATCCCGTTTTGCCCTGCAGAGGAGAGAAAATGATATTTCGTGCTATTCTTCACAACGAGACAAGCTCTCCTGTTAGGGATATTACGCTTTCCTTATACTTGAAAAAAGGAAGAAAGGAAACGAGATTAAGAGAGATAAAAATAAGCGAACTCAAATCGGGAGAAAGAAAAAGGTTGGAGCTTGGGGAATGGACAGGGAAAGAAAGCGGTTTATACGATTTAGTGCTCAGCATTGATACAAAGGAGGGAAAAATTTCCAAGGCACTGAGATTCGCCATTGTGGAAAAGAAGGTTGATTTCGCCTGGTATGGAACGCCAAAGGGGTTGAGATGGCCAACGATATGCACAACAACGAAGGAAGACGAGATAGACGAATGGCTTTGGGAAGGTAGGGTTCCCCTCGTCTTTAAACCAGGGGTATGCTTTTGGGAAAAACATCCTACAGCGAAGATAGAAGAGCAAGCTTCCTGTTGGGCTAACATACCGAATGGTGCAGAAGGGATTGGCATTGATGAATATGGGGCAGGGAAGGCGGGAGAAAAAGTGAAGGAAGCGATAAGAATGTTCAAGCTAAAAAATCCAATTCTTAAGATAGCATTATGGACAACTGGCGGTGACGAGGAAGAGCTTATTCAATGGGTTGATTATCTACTTCCCGAACTTTATTTGAATTACCACGGAATGCATTTAGGGATATTGAAGGAAGCTTTAGAAAGGATAAAGAAAGGAAAATGGGAGAGAAAAGTGCTTCCGGGCTTGGGCATCAACCACGAGCCTGAGCACGGCACACTACTAACCACTCCTGAGGAATTGGAAGCTCAATTCAGGTTGATAAAGAGCTTTTGTCCCGATATTCGGGGAGTGGCGGTTTTCTATTTCGGCAGCGTGGGGAAACTTGATAAATTATGCGATGAGCTCTTTTATCGCTACTTTATTCTACCAGTTTACGAATACGATTGGGAAATCAGAAAAGAGGGAGGAAATTTAGCGATTAAAAGTGTCGTGAAAAACATCGGAAATATGGACGGAGAAGACATCACTGGCTTTCTTTATTTAGATGAGAAGATGGAAAAGAGGGTTCCCATTGGTAAATTAAGGGCTGGTCAAGAGAAAATCTTCTCAATACCAATAAGTGGTTTGAAGAAGGGTTTTCATACTGTAAGGCTGAAAATCGCTTCCCAGGGAGAAGGAACGGTTTTGGATAACGAGAAAGAGGAAATCATAGGGGTGGATATAGAGACAAAAGAAAAGGGAAAGGAAGTTGTTCTTTGGTTACCACCCGCCTCCTATAAGCGAGACAATCCACCTCTGCGTTATAAATTGCCCCAAGGGTGGCATTCGGCGAGGGTCATTCTCCTCAATGAAAAAGGGGAGGCAATCAAGGAGATTCCTTGCCAAATTAATAGCGAAGGAGAAGTTGTATGGTTGGGTGGAGAGATACCCGAGGGCGAGAAGCAATTTTATTCGCTCACTCCGAAGGAAGGAAAATCATCTCCTTCCCTTCTCAACAATGGCGATGTCTTCACTTTCAAGAATGATTTTTATCAAGCGAAAATAGATTTAAACTCGGATTGTCTCAGCGAGCTCCTAGTGGGAGGCGAAAACATCCTCGCTTCGCCTTGGCGATTGGAGCTTCACCCGGTGGCGAACTTTCGCATATTAAGAGAGAAAATAACCCTGAATGAGGGGGATGTCTTGAGTGAATTAACAATCCCCTTTGAGAGCGATGAATTTGAGGGGGAGACGAGGTATATATTTTACAGAGAAAGCCCAATTATAGAGATAAGGAGGAGACTGAACCCGAAGAGGGAAATAGTATTGGAGGGAGCGAGGGAGGGAGCTTCCTTTCCTCAAAGGGGCGGTTATTTCCAAGCATTTCCTGGCGAAGGTGCCCTGCGGATAAGCAAGGGTAGATTATTCAATAGCAACGAGTATAGAGATATATACTTTGGATATTTAGGAGCCTCGCCATCCCCGACAAATAACGAGAAGGTGGGTTGGTTTGATTTCCTATGGGACGAACCACCTGTAGGGCTTGGAATTGCCGTGCTTAAAAGATGGATAGATAGTAAGAGCAGGACATACGATGTTACCCGCTATTACGATGGAGGAGATTGGGCGGATATATTCTATGTTTTTCAAACGGAAGCCATTATAAAGCGCCCGCAGGAAAGCGTTGTCCTTCTAATGCCTCATAAATTCTGCGACCTTGAAAAAGAGGATGCCCCAATTATGCCAATATATCTAACGGAGAGAACCCGCTTAAGGGA
>JBMFMH010000024.1:0-6789 GCA_049970775.1 bacterium
ATATCGGGGATGGAAAGCAATTCTCGGGATGAATGCTGGGCATTTATCCCGGTTAGGAAGTAGAGAAGGATGTTAAATCTATTTTTTTCCCATACCAGCAGCAAAACCCAAGCAAAGGATAGAATATCGGCGTTTTTGCGCGAGGCAAGAGAACGATCGGGTTATTTTTTTGACCTATAGAATTTCTGGAAAATTTCAAAAAGATATTGATGTTGACTAAGGGATTTCTTTATTTAAAATAACTATTGATATATGACGGAGAAAAGGCATTATTTTTGGCGAGTTTACCTCTTGCCCCGTAGCGGTTGGAAAGCTGTTCTCCTTTTACCCGCTTTGTCCCTTGCGGGGCTTTGGGGATTTTATCTCGGTGGAGTTAGCCTTCTCATTCTTGCTATTATCCTCTTGGTTTTCTCCCTTCGTGATTTCCTTTTCCCACTCACCTACAATCTAAACTCGGAAAGGATAGAGATGAGGGGATTTCTCCTGAGCGTGGATTTGCGATGGGAGGACATTGAAGAAATCGAGAGTGAGGGAGGGATTCTCCTTATTTATCCGAAAAGAGGGGATACATACTCTCGTAGGTTGAAACCGTTCCCTGTGTATCTGAATGGTAACAAGGAGGAAATATGGGAGAAGATAGAGAGCTATTGGAAGAGGAGCTCTTAGAAAGGATAGCGGAAAGGATAAAGAAGATGGGTTTGCAGGTGCCGGCAATTCTCTTTTTTGAGGCGCATAAACCACTTGCTTTTTTAGGCGGGCAGGCGCTATATTTTTCCGCTCCCTTTTTGGGGCTAGTTTTTGGTTTTCAAAGGGTTTCCCTTTTTGCGGAAATACTCTCAAAACCGGGAGGAATAGAGAAGCTTTTACGGAAGTTGGAGGAATGATATGGAGCATGCAACAACTGGAATAGCGGTATTGGAATTATCCATAACTGCGGTTATTCTTGTTTCCATACTCTTAGCAAGAGGAGGGAAGGAATTCTTTCTCAGAAGGATATCCGCTTTTTCCGTGATAGACGAGGCGATTGGGAGAGCGGTGGAGATGGGGAGACCCATTCTCTTCTCAACGGGATTGAGTGGTTTCAGCGTTACCTTTCTTCAAGCGTTGGCTATATTGAGCTATGTTGTGAGGCGGGCAGCGGAATACGGTGTGCGGGTGATTGTTCCTCTTTTCGCCTCGGAGGTATACCCCCTCACGGAGGAGGTTTGTAAGGAGGCTTATCGTGCGGCGGGAAAGCTGGAAGAGTTCAACCCATCTGATGTGTTTTTCCTCTCCAATGACCAATTCGCCTATGCTTCGGGGGTGGTTGGGATAATGCACAGGGAAAGAACCGCAACCCATTTCTTCCTTGGGGATTTCGCTGCGGAAAGCCTTATTTTAGCTGAGGAAGGACACTCTGTTGGCGCGGTGCAGATTGCGGGCACTCCTTCAACATTACAACTTCCTTTCTTCGTTGCTGCCTGCGATTACACCTTGATAGGGGAGGAATACTATGCAGCAAGCGCCTATATATCAAGGGAACCAGTTCTCCTTGGTTCAATAAAGGGACAGGATATGGGAAAGATAATCCTCCTTCTTTTATCCCTCTCAGGCGTCATCGGAGTGACGCTCGGAGGGAAGATGGCGATTTTCTTCCAACACATCTTCAAATGAGGATATTTCATCCCGTCAAGAACCCAACTCTATTGATTATCTTGATAATTTCTTCCCTCTTGGGAAGCGCAATAATACTCGCCCTTATGCATAAGTTTCTCTCAATGCGTGGCAAGGGGAGGTTGATAACCGCTTTAACATTCTTAGCAGGTTTTTTCTATAGTCTTGAATTCTTCCTACCCGCTAAGGATGGAAAGAACTTCCTTACCCCCTGGATTGAACCTGTAGGTGATGCCCTCTATGTGATTGGTGCGTTTGCTTTTCCTCTTGGTTTGGTGAGCCTTGCGATGGTGCATTGGGGGAATATCAGGAGGAAAAGGGAAGGATGGTATTTCAGCCTCGTTCTCTTCCTCTCTATGTTAGCTATGGCGATATCCGCTTTCCTCAATTATTACGCTCATTTATCCTTGGCGAAGAAAATCTACACTTGTCTGTTTGATGGGCTATACATCCCCTTGGGAGTGGCTATGATGTCCACATTGGCGTTCTACATCGTTTCCGCCGCCTATCGTGCTTTCAGGGTCACGAACATAGATGCCCTTTTGATGATGGGAGCGGCGGTTATAGTGATGCTGGGGCAGATTCCCTTCGGGATGTGGCTAACTTCCTGGCTGCCGATGCAGGGGATGGTTTCCTCATTGAGGATAGAGAATGTGAGCAACTGGTTTATGACGGTGGTGAATATGTCGGTTCAGCGAGCTATTGGGTTTGGCTTAGCGATTGGTGGAATCGCGATGGCTTTGAGGGTTTGGTTCAGCTTGGAAAAGGGGATGCAGATGGGAGGGAGATGAAATTGGAGTGGTTGATTAATCTGCGTCAGATAAAAAGACAATGGATATACTTAACCCTTGCTGTTTTTGTAGCATTGCCCTTATTTGTCAGGTTAAACCTTCCTTTCTTCGTTGGACCGCAGGCGAAAGGGCTCTACGAGGCGGTGAAGAATTTGCCAAAGGACAAGGTTGTTCTTTTAGCAATGGATTGGGGAGCAGCAACGAAAGGCGAGAGTATGTGGCAGGCGCAGGCTGTGATGGAACATCTCTTTAAGGAGAAGAAGCCGTTTATAATCACTGGTTATGATATCCAAGGTCCACAGCTTTCCCAGGAATTAGCGGAGAAATTAGCTAAAGAGTATGAGGGGAAGTATGGAGAGGAGTGGGTGAATGTCGGCTTCATCGCTGGTGGATTACCCGTGCTTTTGAGGATGGCTAAGGATTTCAAGGCAACTTTCAAACAGGACAGCGTGGAGCGCAAGCCTCTTTCTTCCTTTCCCCTTGCTCGTAGAGTTAAGGACATCCACGACATCGGTTTGATAATAGATATCACTGGGTCGGGAAGCTATGGTGATTGGATAACGATTCAGACAACCTATGGGGTTCCTCTTGCGGTGGCTTGCACAGCGGTTATCACACCCGACCTTTATCCCTTCCTTGATTCTAAACAGCTAATAGGGATGCTATCTGGGCTGAAAGGGGCGGCGGAATACGAGACTCTAATACAAGGGATGCATCAAATTCCCACTTTAAAGATGATGATGTCCCAATCTATGGCGCATCTATTAATCATAATACTCATAATTTTGGGGAACATCGGGCTTTTTCTGGAAAGGAGGAGAAAGGGGATTGGTTGAGGTTATCGTCACCTGGCTCACCGCAATTGCTACGCTCGGCATTTATTCTATTCTCTATAAGGAAAACCCGATTTATCGTTTCTTTGAGCATTTATTTATTGGGTTGGGTTTGGGCTGGACGATATTCACCGTTTGGAAAGATGTCTTGCAACCAAAGTGGTGGACGCCGATGGTCGTTGAGGGGAAATGGTATTGGATTTTTGCCTTTGTTATCGGTTCCCTCTACTATTTCATCTTCTCCCCTCGTTTCGCTTGGATGGCGCGGCTCGTCATCTCCACTTTAATGGGTTTAACCGCTGGCTTGACCTTCAAATTCGTTGCCGCTTTGTATGTCCCTCAAATTGAAGCTACCTTTCGTCCCATTAGCTTCGTTCCCTCTCTCGCGAGGGGTTTGAATAACCTGCTCGCTACAATCATTTTGTTTTCCGTTATCCTTTATTTTCTCTTCACGGTTAGCCACGAGAAACAGCCCCTTTCTGGCTTTTCAAAATTGGGAAGATGGTTCATTATGCTTGGGTTAGGGGCAATGTTCGGGAGCACTGTTATGGCGAGGCTTTCCCTATTCATTGATAGATTAACATTCTTGCTTCACGATTGGCTAAAGGTGATAAGGTTTTAAGATGGGTAGGGCTATTCTAGCGGTTGATTGCGGTTCCACCACGACCAAGGCTATCCTTTTCAGCGAGGATGGCGGGTGGCATCTCGTCGCAAGAGGGGAAGCTCCCACAACCGTTGAAGCTCCTTTTGATAATGTTATGTTGGGGCTCTATAACTCCGTAAGGGAGTTGGAGGAGCTAACAGGAAGGAAGATTTTGCAGGGAGAAAGGTTCCTCATTCCCTCAAGGGATGGGAATGGAGTCGACCATTTTCTCGCCACCTCATCCGCTGGTGGTGGTTTGCAAATGCTCGTTATGGGGGTTGTTAAAACGATGACCGCTGAGAGCGCGCAAAGAGCGGCTTTGGGAGCGGGTGCAATCGTTGTGGATTGCATCGCTTTGGACGATGGGAGGGAGGATTTCCAGAGAATCCAAAGGATTAGAGATATTCGTCCCGATATAATTCTCCTTGCTGGAGGGACGGATGGTGGCACGATAACCCATGTGGTTTCCCTTGCGGAGATGCTATCTGCAGCTGAGCCTCGTGCCCGTTTGGGGAACTTGCCCATTCCCGTCATCTATTGTGGAAACAAGGATGCGAGGGAGGAGGTCCAAAGTATATTGGGGAATAAATTCTCCGTTATCATCACGGAGAACATCCGCCCAAGATTGGAAATTGAGAACCTCGCTCCCGCAAGGGAGGCGATACACGAGCTTTTCCTGCAGCATGTTATGAGGCAGGCACCCGGCTACAATCTTTTGATGGAAGCTACTACACATCCCATTATGTCTACCCCGAATGCGGTTGGGCTTATGGTGCAGCTTTTGGCAAGGGAACTCGGAGGTAATGTGCTTGCAGTGGATATCGGCGGGGCTACTACTGATGTCTTCTCCGTATTCTCTCAAACCTATAATCGCACTGTATCCGCCAATTTGGGGATGTCCTATTCCATTTGCAATGTTATGGTTGAAGCAACTATCCCCAATATTCAGCGCTGGCTTCCCTTTGGGGTTTCCTCACAAGAGATGAGAAATTCCCTTAGAAATAAGATGATACGTCCAACTACCATCCCACAAACCCTTAAAGACCTCTATATTGAACAGGCGGTGGCGAGGGAAGCGCTGAGATTGGCGCTTGAACATCACAAGTCCCTTGCGAGAAGCCTCGTGGGGGTGCAGAGAGAAAGAACGGTGGGTGATTTGTTCATCCAATCAACTGGTGGCGAAACCCTAATAGATATGGGCAAGGTTGATATGATAATAGGTTCGGGTGGAGTTCTATCCCACGCTCCCAATCGGGCTCAGGCGGCATTGATGATGATAGATGCCTTCCAACCAGCGGGTGTTACTTTCCTTGCTGTGGACAGCGTTTTTATGATGCCCCACCTCGGCGTTCTCTCCTCGGTTATGCCCGAGGTAGCGGAGGAAATCTTTTGGCGAGATTGCGTAGTCCCCCTCGGTTCCCTCGTGGCTCCCAGCGGGAATATCCGAGAGGGAGAGGTAGCAATGGTGATTGAGAGTGAAAGACATCGGGAAGAGGTGAGGTTCGGCGAGATAAGGATGCTTCCTTTAAGTGATGAGGAAGAGTTTATTCTCAAGCCTCACAAAGGGCTTGACCTTGGGGAAGGAAAGGGCAGGGAAGTGGTAAAAAAATTGAGAGGTGGGCTTGTTGGGGTGATAATTGATTGCCGAGGAAGACCCCTCCAATTTCCCTCCCAGGAGGATAAGAGAAAAGAATGGTTGAGGAAAACTTACGAGGCCTTGTCGCTTCCCTTACCAAGGTGAGGTGAAATGAGCCAAGCTTATACTCCCGGCTTAACAATCACTCCTTATGCGGTTTTGAGGAAAACACGCAAGCTCCCTATCAAAGGCGAGGTTCTGGTTAAAGTTGGAGAAAGGGTGAAGCCGGAAAGCATCGTAGCTCGTGCCTTCTTACCCGGGGCAGCCCATATAGTTAAGGCTGGCGAGCTTCTCGGCGTAGCGGGCGAGGATTTAGAAAGGCATCTTTTGAAGAGGGTAGGGGATAAAGTTGAGGAGAACGAGGTAGTTGCTTCCGCGACATCCTTCTTCGGTCTCTCCAAGAAGTTCGTCCGTTCCCCCATCAAAGGAACGATAGAGAATATATCCCCTCTCACTGGGAATATCACTATCAGGGAGGAACCTAAGCCGCTCCTTCTCCCAGCTTATGTAGAGGGGGAGGTTGTGGAGATATTGCCGGAGGAAGGGGTTGTGGTTGAGACGAAAGGCGCTTTTATTCAAGGGATTTTCGGGGTAGGAGGAGAGAGATGGGGGGAGTTAAGGGTTGCGGTTACCTCGCCCTCCGAGCCTATAAGGGAGATGAAGGAGGAATATAGGGGATGTATTGTGGTTGGAGGAAGCATAGATGGGGAGAGGTTGAGGGAAGCTGTTAAGGTAGGAGTCAAAGGGATTGTGGTAGGAGGGATTTTTGATGAGGTTTTGAGAGATTTTCTCGGCTATGATATAGGGGTAGCGATAACTGGGCAGGAGGACATAGCGTTAACGATAATCATAACGGAGGGATTCGGCGTTCTACCTGTGTCTCAACGGGCGTTTAGCTTATTAAAAAGGTTTGAGGGTTTTCAGGTTTCCATAAACGGGACAACGCAGATAAGGGCAGGAGTTGTGAGACCGGAGATAATAATTCCCCATAAGGAGGAGCTTCCGAGCTATGAGCTGCAGCTTATACAACCGCTTGGTATTGGGACAAGGGTAAGGGTGATAAGGGAGCCTTATTTTGGTCTTTTAGGGAAGGTTGTTGGCTTACCAGCGGAGCCGAAGATATTGGAGACGGGAGCGAGGACGAGGGTGGCGGAGGTGGTTTTGGATACAGGAGAAAAGGTGGTAGTTCCTAGGGCAAACTTGGAAATAATTATTGACTGAGGGAAGGAAATC
>JBMFMH010000024.1:6889-20133 GCA_049970775.1 bacterium
GGCTTCAAGATATATCAGATGCTCACGGAACGAGTAGGGTTTGAGCCCATTGATATAATTTGCGTAGCGAGGAGGGGGCAAAGTTCCAATACCCCTCTTTGGCACTATCGGGCGAGAAAATTTAACTTCTTCCTTCGTGGTTTCAAATATCTATTCCTAGTTAAAAAGCCAGATGAGACCCCGAAGCAGGAAAGGAAAGAAAAGATAAAGTGGCAGAAATATAAGTGAGCCTCAACGCTTGATATTCTCGGAGGTGGTGTTATAATATAAAATGATAAAAAGTGGAAAGAAGAAATTCTGCCTTAATTTTCTGGATATTAGCGCTTTTGTTCCTCTTCTTAGTTTTGAGGGAGCCGCTTTCCCAAAACTTCGGGGGAGTGGAAAGATATGAGTATAGCGAGTTCATTGAGAAGGTGCAAAACAAGGAGGTCCTTAAATGCTCGATAGGGAAAGGGGAGATAAGAGGCGAACTCAAGAACGGCACCCGTTTCACCACTAATTTCATTCCCGAAATTGCGGGAGCGGAACTGGAGAAGATTCTGCGCGAGAATGGGGTTCGCTTCAACTATAAAACCCCGCTCCTTTCGGAGGGATGGCAAAACTTCATCTTCTTCCTCCTTTTCCCCATCCTTTTTTTAATCATATTCTGGTCCTTTTTCCTAAGGGGTGTTCAGGCTGGTAATAGAGAGGCATTTACTTTTGCGAAAAGCAGGGCGAGAAGATATACGCCAGCCAATGTTCCGAAGGTAACATTTAACGATGTAGCGGGAGTTGATGAAGCGAAACAGGAACTTCAGGAGATAGTGGAGTTCCTTAAAAACCCTCGCAAATTCCAAGCTTTGGGGGCAAAGATACCCAAAGGGGTGCTTCTTTACGGTCCTCCCGGCTGTGGGAAGACCCTATTGGCAAGGGCGGTAGCGGGGGAAGCGAATGTGCCTTTCTTCCATATATCGGGTTCCGAATTCGTTGAGATGTTCGTGGGGGTCGGCGCAGCACGGGTGAGGGACCTATTTGAGCAAGCGAAGGCAAACGCTCCTTGTCTCATCTTCATTGACGAGATAGATGCGGTGGGTAGACAAAGGGGGACAGGTCTAGGAGGTGGACACGATGAAAGGGAGCAAACTCTCAATCAGATTTTAGCCGAAATGGATGGATTTGACCCCAATATAGGGGTGATAGTTTTAGCGGCAACTAATCGCCCCGATGTATTGGACCCCGCCCTTCTGCGACCGGGAAGATTTGATAGGCACATCGTGATAGACCACCCAGATATCAAGGGGAGATTGGAGATTCTCAAGGTTCACGCAAGGAATAAACCATTGGCGGAGGATGTGGATTTGGAACTCATTGCCCGAAGAACTCCCGGCTTCACTGGCGCGGATTTAGCTAATCTCTTTAATGAAGCTGCTCTTCTAGCAGCAAGGCAAAATAAGGATAAGATTACTATGGCGGAGTTGGAAGAAGCTATAGAGAGGGTTGTTGCAGGTCCCCAAAGGAAGAGCAGGGTGATAAGCGACAAGGAAAAGCGGTTGGTTGCTTACCACGAAGTGGGACATGCCCTCGTTGCTAAGATGCTTCCCAATGCAAATCCTGTTCATAAGATATCAATCCTTCCCAGAGGGATGGCTCTCGGCTATACCCTCCAATTCCCCGAGCAGGACAAGTATATAATCACTAAATCGGAGCTTATGGACGAGCTCGCTGCCTTATTAGCGGGGCGGGCTGCTGAGGAATTAATCTTTGGGGAAACGACTACGGGAGCGCAAAATGACCTTCAGAGGGCAACTGATATAGCGAGGAGAATGGTTTGTGAGCTGGGAATGTCCGAGAGGATTGGTCCGATAACGCTGGGAAGAAGGCACGGCAATCCTTTCCTGGGAAGGGATATTTTTGAGGATAGAAATTACTCAGATGAGGTAGCAAGGCTGATAGATGAGGAAGTGAAGAATATAATAGAGATGAACTACAAGAGGGCGAAGGAGATTCTTCAGCAAAATAGGGACAAGATAGAAAAACTCGTATCAGTGCTTCTTCAGAAGGAGACCTTGGAAAGAGAAGAAATAGAAGAGCTGCTCTCAGATGGCGAAAATCCTCAGCGTTCCCAACTTCAGTGAAGGAAGCTCCAAAGAGATTTTGGAGGGAATCCTCGCTCCAATAAGGCAGATAGTAGGAGTTAAACTCGTTGATTATTCCTCCGACCCCGACCACAATCGCTCCGTAGTGAGTTTGATTGGCGAACCTGAACCCCTGTTGGAAGCTCTCATCCAAGCTTCCCGAAAGGCAGTTGAGCTGATTAATCTGAACAATCACCGAGGGGAGCATCCTCGTTGCGGAGCGATTGATGTAATCCCTTTAATTCCCCTCCAAGATGTAAGTATTGAGGAATGCATTCAATATGCGCATAAACTGGGGGAAATTTTAGCAAACGAGCTCAAATTACCCGTTTACTTTTACGGGGAAGCTGCTTTGAAAGAGGAGAGAAAGGACCTTTCAGAGGTGAGGCGAGGGGGGCTTGAGGCGATAAGGGAGGACATTAAGAGGGGGCAGAGATTGCCGGATCTAGGTCCTCCTGAGCCCCATCCAACTGCTGGCTGCGTAATAATAGGGGTGAGAGAGTTCCTCGTTGCCTTCAATGTCAATCTCGCCACACCGAAACTTGAAATAGCAAAAAGAATTGCCTCAGCAATAAGGGAAAAAGGTGGTGGGCTCTTGGGGGTTAAAGCTTTGGGAATAAACCTCGCTTCAAGGGGAATAGTGCAGGTCTCTATGAACATCACTATGCCCTTCAAGACTCCGCTTTATAGAGTTTTTGAAATGGTGAAAATGGAGGCTAAAAGATATGGGGTTGAGGTGGAATCAACGGAGCTCATCGGACCTGTCCCATTACAAGTTCTTCTTGACACTCTTTCTTATTATCTGCTTTTAAGGGATTTCAAAATAGAGCAGGTAATAGATATTCACCTTTAAAGGAGTTGGTTATCCAAGATGGATAAGAAGAGGATAGAGAAGGCGGTAAAGGAGATATTGATTGCTATTGGGGAGGACCCAGAGAGGGAGGGATTGAGGGAAACTCCCAGAAGGGTGGCGGATGCTTTGGAGGAGCTATTGGCGGGATATGAGGAAAAGGAGGAAAATTTCACCCTTTTTGAGGAAGATTTAAACGAGGTGGTTATCTTAAAGGATATACCGTTTTTCTCCCTCTGTGAGCATCACCTCTTGCCATTCATAGGCAAGGCGCACATAGCTTATCTGCCTAATCACAAGATAGCGGGTGTGAGCAAGCTCGTGAGGACGGTGGAGAAATATGCAAGGAGATTGCAGGTGCAGGAGCGCCTTACTAATGAGATTGCCGATGAGCTGATGGAAAGGCTTAAGCCGAAAGGATTAATCGTCCTCATAGAGGCGGAGCATCTTTGTATGACGCTAAGGGGGGTGAGGAGTCCCGGCTCGCTCGTTATCACATATCAGGCGAGAGGGATATATGAGGATGAATCGCTTGCTCGTTCAATTCTCGCTTTGTTTGGGAAATGAAAGGGATTAGAATTCTAAATCTTGACACGCAGGGTCTCCTTCAGGAGATGAAGAGAATGAATGTGTCGGTGGAAGGGATTGAGAGGATGCTGAAGAAGGGAGAATTTTTGCAAATTCTTCTGCCAAAAGTGCCCCATTATCTGGCTAATATATTTAAACAAAAGATGCTTGCTTTAGGAGGGGAATGTGCCGTCAGCTGGGATACGGTAAAGGGTGGTGAGGGATTAACCGATTGCCTCCTTATGGGAACGAGGAAACAGATAGACGCGCTTATTCTATACATAAATGAACAGCCCTTTTCCTCTTTGAGGGAGATTAGCGAGGAATTAGACGGGGTTTTGAGAAATTATGGGAGAAAAGAATGGTTGCTTCCTTTGCCTCGTCATCCCCTCTCATTAGGTGGGAAGCCCAAAATTATGGGAATCCTTAATATCACGCCTGATTCCTTTTACGATGGTGGGAGATATAACGAGCTTGATAGGGCGATAGCGAGGGCGGAGGAGATGGTGGAGGAGGGAGCAAGTATAATAGATGTGGGTGGTGAATCTACCCGTCCCGGCTCGGAATCGGTCAGCCTTGAGGAGGAGCTGAGGAGGGTGATACCCGCAATAAAGGAATTAGTGAAGAGGATAGATTTGCCGATTTCCATTGATACATATAAGGCTGAGGTGGCGAGAAGGGCAATAGAGGAAGGGGCAGAGATGGTGAATGATATAAGCGCTTTGAGGTTTGATGAGAAGATGGTGGAGGTCGTGAGGGAGCATAAAGTGGCGGTTGTTTTAATGCATATGAAGGGGACTCCTAAGGATATGCAGGAGAACCCATATTACGAGGATGTGGTGGGTGAAGTGTATGATTTTCTAAAGGAAAGGGTTGAGTGGGCGCAAATGAACGGGATAGAAAGAGATTATCTTCTAATAGACCCGGGAATTGGTTTCGGGAAAAGGACGATTGATAATATAGAGCTTATCAGGCGTTTATCGGAATTTAGGTCCCTCGGCTTGCCCATTCTCATAGGTCCTTCCCGAAAGAGTTTTTTGGGGAACATTTTAGGTGGACTACCTCCCGAAGAGCGGTTGGAGGGAACCGCGGCCGCGGTTGCTGTTTCTGTGTTGAAGGGAGCAAGCATCATAAGGGTGCATGATGTGAAGGAAATGAAGAGGGTGGTGGAGGTGGCTTATGCCCTCTCAGCTTGATACATCTTTATGCCCATAATGGCAATCAATGTGCCACACATACCCATTATAAAAAGGTAAGCGATATTCTTAAGAAGGGTAACGAGGTAGTTAACGACCTCGTTGGGCTGGCTCATTGGGGAGGGGTGAGATAAAGAGGAAAGGGCAAGGGCGAAGGTATAGACGAGAAGGGCGACCCCGAGGAGAAACACGACAATCCCTAACGAGGAGCTCGCTATTTTATGTAGATTCATTTGTTTACCTCCTTTCTCTTTTTAAGATAGCGGAGAACCGCAGACATAAAAGCGATGTGAGACCAGGTGAGTGGAGCGACGGACAGGGGTTCTCCCGTTAAGGGATGAACCTGTTCAGGGAAGATGCCCGAGGGGAGAGAATATTGTTTCGCCCAGTGGAGAAACCTCAAACAAGTTTTCAGTTCATCTAAATCCTTCGCATTATTTATATACCACTCCGCAAGCCACATCGTGCAAATATACCAGGGGTTGCCGGGAATGTTTTCCAAATCCTCGCTTTGGCGGAAATACCAATCACCTCTATACCTGCTCATCCCTCCTACCCTGGTTTTCACCCAAAGAGCATTTTCTATCCGAGAAACAAGCGAAGAGAAATCCTCTTCCTGTAGAGGGTGTAGGTTAAGAAGAGGGAGGAGAAGGACGCTTGCATCGGGGGTTGTATCCCTTTGCCAACCCGATGAGGTGGGGATAAGGCTTCGGCAGGTATTCCCTCCCTCAAAGAATAAGCGTAAACCATTGAAAATTTGCTGACCTTTAGAGAAGAAAAGCTTTGAGCTTTCCAGGTCTCCCATTGCCGAGGCGAGCTCGGAGGCAGAGAATAGCGAAAGGGATGCAACAGCGGAGGTATAAAGGTGTATTCCTCGTCTCTCTTCCCATATGTCCCAGGAGGGACGAGGGAGGTTTAGATTTTCGTCTATATAATTGCTCATAAAGATTGCTGGTCTTTTCACCACTTCCTCGTAAATAGAAGAGAGAAACTCCATATCTCCATATCTTTTAAAATGCTGAAGAAGGGCATAAATAACTAACGCAGTTGAATCCTGTTGAAAAGGTATTTCTTTTACCCCATTAACTATCCAAGGATGCCAGCTCGAACCAAGAGAGCCATCTGCTGAATACTTATGCCAAAGGAAAGGAAGGTCTTTTGAAAGTAAACCTTGCAGGAAAGTGAAGAACCTTCTGCTTATATCAATTTGCCCCAACTCATCTAAAACCATCACGCTGAAAGCGGAATCCCTTCCCCACATATAGGAATAATGGGCACGAGCGGTTTGCATTATATCGGAATCATTTGCAGCTATCACCGCCCCACCATTATCTATCTGGGTTCTCACTATCAGGGCGCTTTTGCGGAATAGATTCTCAATCTCCTCCGGCAAATCAAGGAAATCCGGCAAAATGCCTTTTAACCAGCTGTTCCAATAGGAATATGTCGCTTCAAGAAGTTGTCTCCCTTTCTCCTTTGCCTTCTCGTGAAGGTCTGCAACTTCCTCTAAAGAATGACCTGCAACGACCCAAATCAAAGCCTTATTGTTTGGTGGATTGGGGAGGAGGCGAAAGGAAAAGGTGCTATCAACCGCTCCTTGTTCAATTGAGCGCATTGAGAGCCTGCCATCCTCAGCGTCTTGCCAAGTCCCCTTCCGCCCTATTGAATATTGGAGGATTTTACCATCGGGAAAAATGCCCGAAATAAGGATGTAGATATCTCTTTTGAAATGGACAATAGCGTCAAGGAAGGGATTATAGAAGGCTGTATCGCCGACATCGGTTTCCAAAAGTGAGAAATCGTGGTGGAGGAAAAAGGTAATTTCTTTATCGCCTTTAAATTCTACCTCACGCAAGAAGATATTGGAAAAAGGATGAACGGCGATTCTTGTGGAAACTTCCAAACCATTGGGTAGGTTGTAGCGAGCGAAGCCGACCAATGTATCGAGTTCGTATCCTATTTCTCCTGCCCAGCTATCCTCTGCCCAATAAATCTTTTCCCCATCCCATAAGCCAATCTTACAAGAATTGCCCATAACATTGTTAAACAAACCAACATAGGGAAAGTATAGGTCTTTTATTTGGCTAAATCTATCAAGGCAAACCAAAAGGTTGCCATTTCCTAAGACGAGATGTCTTGGCATAACCCTATATCGCTCTACCTTCTCCCCCTACCATTTGCTTCTCTTTTCTTCAATCCCGCTAATCTTTCATCGCTTTGCTTTCTGAATAAACGCAATTTCTCTTCCAGCTGGCTTGATTTTTCCTTTGCCCTCTTTATAGAGAGTTCCAGCCTTCCCTTCTCGTCATAACCTAAAACCCGGCATTCAACCTCTTCCCCTTCCTTTAAGAAATTCTCTACCTTCTCCACAAACTCATCCGCTATCTCCGAGATATGGACGAAGCCTCTTTTCCCATTTTCCAGCACAACGATTGCACCTCTGGGAAGGATTTTCTTTACCTTTCCTTTGAGCACGGTTCCGATTTCCGACATATTCTGCACATTCCTCCAAAACTAAAATTTGTTTTAAATGATTATATATCGGCATCAATAAAAAGCAAATAAATAGCTTTGTTGCTGGTATGGGAAAAATAGATTTAATATCTCGCGCTACTTCCTAACCGGGATGAATGCCCAGCATTCATCCCGAGAATTGCTTGCCATCCCCGATATACCCCTTTTAGGGTGAGGAGAGAAAATAAAGGTGGGTCCTTTCTTGAGCATCAAATTTTTCCCCATGGATGAGTAATTCCGAAAAAGGAGAAAATAGCCATTTATTTCACGCTATCAACTGCTAACAAAAGGTTTAGAGAAATTGAAAAAATGTTTTTTTATTCGAGTTATTCAACAAAGCCTAAAAAAAACACTTGCTAATGTTCTCGGTTTGATATACTATAATAAAAAACTGATGGAGGTGAGTGTCTTGAAGAAGTTTGCTGTGTTGTTTGTTGTGGTCTTTTGCGTTGTTGGTCTTTGGGCTCAGGAAGAGGGCGGAAAACCTCTCTTCTATTCAGGGAAGATAGGCATCTTCCGCCCAAGCGATTCCGATTTGAGGGATACCCTGGGCTCCAGTTGGTTCTTCTTGGGGATAGATGCGGAATCGCCCATAGCCACTGATGCCTCCTGGGTGTATTCCGTTGAATATCTCCATAAGTCCGGTGGAGGAAGCACCCTGACGGAAATCCCTCTACTAATCACTTGGAAGAAGACATCCGCTTCAGGGGAACCTCCCTTGTTCGGAGAAGCTCAGCCCCAGTATTATCCTTATCTCGGTGTTGGAGCGGGACTCTATTACCTGAAATCAGAGAATGGGACAAGCGATACCACTTGGAAAACAGGCTTCCACATCCTCGTTGGCGCTCGCTTTAGCTCCAATATGTTCGCCGAGCTCCGCTGGAACACCATAGGTAAATGGCACGATACCGATTGCGGCGGATATGCTCTGATATTCGGCATTAAATTTTAGGGGGTCGTTCTCTAAATAGAAGAAGTTATAAGGATTTTTCGTAGGTTAGAAGCGATAAGGGAAGGGCATTTTCTTTTAGCCTCGGGTCTCCACAGCCCTTTGTATTTTGACAAAATGAAGGTGCTGGCGGAGCCCGAGGCCGCTTCTTTTCTCTGCCAACGATTGGCTGAAAAACTGAAGGGAAAGGAAGCCCAAATAGTTGTCGGTCCCTCACTCGGAGGCGTCATAATCGCCTTTGAGGTAGCAAAATATCTGGGCTTGAAATGCGCCTTTGCTGATAGAGTTGAAAACAAGAGGGTGATTAGACCTAAGGATATCTTGAAGGAAGGGATGAGGATAGCGCTTGTTGATGATATATTGACTACGGGAAAGTCCATCAAGGAGACCTTATCAGCTTTGAGCGAGTATGAAAGCGAAGTGGTAGCTGTTGCGGTTATTCTGGATAGAAGCGGTGGGGAGGTGAACTTGGGTATTCCTCTTATCTCCCTTGCTTCTATGAAAGTGGAAGCTTATAAGCCGGAGGAATGCCCCCTTTGTAAAAGAGGAATACCTTTAGAGGTTTTCGGTAGCGCTACGAGGAAGGGATGAGGATAAGGAGGGAGTAATTTCCCTTTAAATAGCGTCTAACCACCTTCTTGACATCCCAGATATTGACATCCTTAACCAATTGGGGAAACTTCTCTTGGTAATCGTAGCCCAAGCCCATAGCTTCAAACCAGGCAAGGTTAAAGGAAAAATTCCTAAGGCGGGCTTGGGAAAGCAGGTAATCACCCAGTAGGAGATTCTTCGCTCTTTCCAATTCTTTTTGTCCTAAATCATCCAAGGATGTTATTTCATTGAGAATGGCTTCCTTTGCCTCTTCCACTCGTAGAGGGTCAACCACAGCCCAAACAAGGAGATGGCTTTTTCCAAGAAGTGGTGGATAAAGGGCGCCGAAATCATAGGAGATGCCCATTCGCCAGCGAAGCGCTTTTGCCAAGCGAGAGGAGGTCCCTTTCCCCAAAAGAGTAGCTATGACCTCAAAGGTGGGATAATCCTGTGGGTTTAAACCGGGTAAAGGTATCCCAATGAAGAGATAGGCAAATGTTGAGGGACGCTCCATAACATCTACCTCGGGGCGGACGAGCGGATAGTAAAATGGGTAGGAGAAAGAGATTCTCTCCCCCTTTGGGAAGCGTGATAATGAGTTCGACACCTCTTCCATTGCTTTCTCCTGTTGGACATCCCCTACTATTGCAAGGAAGATGTTTTGCGGTTGGAAATAAGTAAGGTGAAGGGAACGAAGTTCCCCCAAATTTAAAGATTGTAGGCTTTCCTTTGTCCCATTTATAAGCCTTGCATAAGGGTGACCAGTTCCATAAAGGCTTTCCCGCAGACGAGCGTAAGCGGATATGAAGGGACGTGAGGCTATCTCTTCTATTTCCGAAATAGCCTTTTTTCTCTCGCGCTCGAAATCGTATTCGTCAAAAAGGGGTTGGAAAAGGATTTCACCTAATAATTTAATAGCTTCCCCTAAAGAGGAATTGGGGCAAGTCAGGGAAAGGGACCAGTAATTTTCGTTCACCTCGGTCTGTAAGTCAATTAAATTGTCCTCCAATATCCTTTGGATTTGGTCTTTAGTGTGATTTTTCGTTCCGAGGGGCATAAGCCGCAAAAGAAAGCTCGCTGCGCCCGGCGTTTTCTCAACCAAACTGCCACCTTTGATCACCACGGTAATATTGACGAGTTGATTAACTTCCTTCCTCGGAAAAACTATCACTGTCAACCCATTGGGAAGCTGGCTTTTGAGGGCGGAGGAGAAGGCTAATGAGAGAAACAAAAGGAGAAGGAATAGCTTCCTCATTTTTTCGGCGTAAGGGAAACGAAACAGTAGGCATCTGTTCTTATGAATCTTTCCCACGCCTCTTTAACCTCCTGCAGGGTTATCGCCTCCACCATCTTGGGATAATCACAGGCGAATGAATAGTCAGAGATGCTCTCATAAAACCCCAAGATATGCGCCTGGTCAGCATAGGTCTCACAATTGAGAAAATAGGAGAAGAGAAGGCTTTTCTTCGCTTTAGCAAGAACTTCCCCTGTAATGTTTTTCTTTAACTCGGAAAGAGACTCTAAAACGCTCTTCTTTACCTCACCTATCACATCTCCCCAAGTTGAAGCGTATATGATGAAAATGGAGGGATATCTTTGGGTTAGGAAGAAAGAACGAATTTCCGAGACCAACCCTTTCTCCTTCAAAGAGGGGAACAAATTGCCATCCTCAATGAGTTGGTTGAGCAAATCAAGCGCTATCACAGCCTTTTTATCCTCAACGCTTGGTGCGGGGAACCCAAAGGCTATATAACTCCTTGCTCCCATTTCGCCGATTTGAGAAGATGTGGAGGGGAAATTCAGAGAAGAGAAACGAACCTCCCTCAATGGGGATTCTGAGGGAAGAGGCGAAAGAGGGGAAGCCTTATTTTCCCAATCGCCAAAGTAGCGTTCAACTAATTGCAGAGCTTCATCCTCATTGACTTTCCCCACTATTACAATGCTCGCTAAGCTCGGGATATAATAGCGTTGCCAAGCTGATAAGAGGTCTTCCCTTTTAATTTTCGCAATTGATTCCTCAAAGCCTGGTATAGGGTAGCGATATGGATGTTCCTTGAACATCAAGCGGGAGAGTTCCCAAGCGGATTGTTGAAAGGGATTTGAAGCGCCTTTTGCTTCCGCTAAAACTATCCTTTTCTCCTTTTCCAATTCCCCTTCATCAAATAGGGGATATCTTATGAGCTCGGAGAGGATTTCTATCGCTTTGGGAAAAAATTGAGAGGTAATTTCTATTGAGAAATAAGTGAAATCCTGTCCTGTTTCAGCGCTTATCCTCCCTCCCATCTCCTCAATAGCTTCATCTATCGCCCCTGGAGGATAATCCTTTGAGCCATCAAAGAGCATATGTTCAAGAAGATGCATAAGACCGGGCTTATCACCATCTCTTACCGAGCCAACTTTCAACCATAATTGGAGGGAAACAAGGTCTAATTCTGAGCGAGGCAATACCACCACCCGTAAGCCGTTGGAAAGAGTGTGAAGTTTCACCTTCTCCTTTTCAACGAAAGGGAAGGAAAGCGTGCAGATAGAGATTAAGACGAGGATTTTAGGTGCCAATTTCATTTTTTAATTCATTTTATATTATACAGGGGAAAATCCTCTGAGGCATTGTATTATTTTTAAAATGTTTGACTTGTTCTCTTTTTACTTTTATTTTTTAGAAAGAGGTGATGCTTATGAAGATTTTCATTGATACGGCGAACATAGAGGAGATAAGAGAAGCTGCCTCCTGGGGCATTATTCAGGGAGTTACAACGAACCCCACTCTTGTGAGTAGGGAAGGACGACCTTTTAAGGAATTAGTTTTGGAGATATGTTCAATCGTTGATGGACCGATAAGCGTTGAGGTGACGGCTACGGATGCGGAGGGAATGGTGAGGGAGGGAAGGGAGATAGCGAAATGGCATAAGAACATAGTATTGAAGATACCGATGGGGGTAGAGGGGATAAAGGCGGTGAGGAAATTGGCAAGCGAGGGGATAAGAACAAATGTTACCCTCATATTTTCCCCCAATCAGGCGCTATTAGCAGCGGAGGCTGGGGCAACATTTGCGAGCATATTCGTTGGTCGTCTTGATGACATAGGACAGGATGGTATGGAGGTTGTGGAGAAATCCCTTAAGATTTACAGGAATTATTCTTTTTCCACCGAAGTATTAGTGGCGAGCGTCCGGCATCCGATTCATATATTGAGGGCAGGAGAGATGGGGGCACCGGTAGTAACTGCCCCCTTCAAGGTCTTACAAGCAATGTTTAAGCATCCTTTAACAGATATCGGGTTAGAGAGATTTCTCGCCGATTGGGAGAAGATGAAAGCGATGGGAGCTTGAAAACAACAATATATTGGGCCTCCAGATAAAGGAGCCTTCCATTATCCGAAGAGAATTGTGGAGGGGAGGGCACGATATCGTGCCCTCCCCTCTTAAGTTTTTCCTACCAGGGACGCCAGGTAGATGGGTCAGCGTTATCGAAATATCCGTCTGGTCGCATCAGGACCTTGAATCTGTTGTAAATCTGCTGCCAATGTAGCCATTTAGCGTGTCCATCCATAAAGACCAAATTTGAACCACCCGTATGCCTCGTATATTTCTCGTCCCGCACTGCTGGCTTACAATATACTCCGCAGGCATTCGCAAATATCATACAAGCTGGACCACCAGCAATGGGAGCTACCTGGTCGCCAAAGAACACCCGCTCTGCTGGTTTCACTACCTTAGCATCAGTGTATACGCGTGTAACTTGGTCCTTACAATTAGCCCATGTGGGAGCCCAGGTGTTTATCCCGATTGCCATTGGTTGGTCGACGAATTCCACGGGAAAGAGCCATCTACCTACTTTAGCACAGCCTCCGTAATCGGCGGAATATACCCCAACATACCTCACCATTCGCGCGCCCTCGCTTGGACACACCCATATCTGCACATTTTTGAGATAGGGAACCAACTGACCTATGGGTGTGCAGTTAACGGGGTTGCGGTTCGGATTTTTGCACGATTGGAGAAGAGGATAAACACCGTCCCAATCTTGAAGGTACATCTGAAGTGCCGTCGCTACCTGCTTCAGATTGGACAGACAAGCAGTTTGTCTCGCTTTTTCCCTTGCCCGACTGAAAACTGGGAAGAGAATCGCCGCCAGAATGGCGATGATAGCTATGACGACGAGGAGCTCGATGAGTGTGAATCCCTCTTTCTTTTAGGGATTTTTGCCCCAAATATAGGGAGGGAGAAGCCCGGGCTTAAGCCTTTTCCTCCCTCTCAAAGCACCCTCAAATTGCATCACCTCTTCCTCGTAGAGGGTTTCCTCTCTTTTACTATTTTCCCTTCGCTTCTCTTCCATTTTATCTTTGCTCATTGTGAAACACCATTTATTTTAAAATTTTAGAACAAATTAAAAAATGCGTCAATACCTTTTTTCAAATTGATTATTTTATTACTAAATAGAACAAAAAACTTTGTCAATACATT
>JBMFMH010000025.1:0-20046 GCA_049970775.1 bacterium
TAATGGGAAATATAAGGCTATTTCCTTCTTTTTCGGAATTATTCAACAAAACCCAATTTCGATAAGGAAAATATTTGACGCATTTATTTTCGAATAAATATAATTTTTACGATGGAAAAAGAGATAGTGCCGATAAACGACCTTGCTTCCCAACATAGGATTTTACTGCCCCAGATAATATCCGCTATTGAAGAGGTCATCACCTCGGGAAGATATGTTCTGGGGAAGAATGTGGAGAAGCTGGAAAAAGAAATCGCCGCCCTTTGTGCTGTCCGCTATGGAGTGGGAGTGAACTCGGGAACAGATGCCCTTACCTTATCACTCCATGCCCTCAACATAGGAAGAGGAGATGAGGTCATAACCTCTCCCTTTTCCTTCGTCGCCTCCGCAGAAAGCATAATAATAGTGGGGGCAAGACCAATTTTCGCCGATATAGACCCTCTTACTTTCAATATCTCTCCCAAAGAGATAGAAAAGAAATTGGGGAAGAGAACAACAGCGATAATGCCTGTTCATCTCTTCGGGCAGGCTTGCGATATGACGAGGATTATGGAGATAGCAAGGAGAAATTCCTTATTGGTTATTGAGGATTCCGCCCAAGCGATTGGTGCCTACCACAGGGGGAAGCCCGTTTGCTCTTTCGGTGATGTTGGCTGCCTCAGCTTTTATCCAACTAAGAACTTGGGGGCGGTGGGTGATGGTGGAATGGTCTTGACCTCAGATGAACAATTATACGAGAAGCTAAAGCTTCTGCGCTGCCACGGTGGAAGGGATTACACCTTTGATTTTCTCGGCACAAATAGCCGTTTAGATGAATTACAAGCGGCGGTTTTGCTAGTCAAGCTGAAGTATCTTAACGAATGGACAGAAAAAAGAAGAGCGAACGCAAAGCTTTATAAAGAGCTGTTGAAGGATGTAGAGGAGGTAACCCTTCCTCTTGAAAGCGAAGAAAATTTCCATACCTACCATCAATTCACGATAAGGGCGAGAAATAGAGACGAGCTGAGAAAATATCTTTGGGAAGAGGGAATTCAAACGATGGTTTATTACCCCGTGCCCCTTCATCTTCAACCAGCTTTTTCCCATCTCGGCTATAAAGAAGGGGATTTCCCCGAGGCGGAAAAAGCGGCAAAAGAGGTTATATCCCTGCCCATCCACGCTCAACTTAAAGAGGAACAAGTAATCCGGATAGCAAATGCGATAAGGAAGTTTTATAAAAGGAGGGAGGTTTAGGAGTGAAGGCAATGATTTTGGCTGCGGGAGTGGGGTCGAGGTTGGACCCACTGACTCGTAATGTCCCCAAACCAATGGTTCCGATAGCGAATAAACCCGTTATAGAGCATATAATAGAGGTTTTGCGGGAATACGGATTCCGGGACATCTTGATAAATGTCCATTATCTTGCAGAGAAGATAACGAGTTGGCTGGGAAACGGGGAGAAATTGGGCGTTTCAATAAGATATTCCCACGAGGAGGAACCTTTAGGAACAGCGGGAGGTGTTAAGAATTGCGAGGATTACTTTGATAGCACTTTCTTAGTTGTAGGAGCAGATGACCTGTGCGATATAGATTTGAGGCGTGTGCTTGCTTTCCATCAAGAGAAAAGGGCAATGGTAACTATCGCCCTCTCTTTGGTTGATGACCCCAGTGAGTATGGCGTCGTTTTAACAAATGAGAGAGGAAAAGTTATATCCTTCATAGAGAAGCCTCGTGGGGAAAGGATACCCTCCAACACCGTTAACACTGGCATTTACATATTGGAACCGGAGGTTCTGGACTTGATACCGAAGGGGGAATTCTTCGATTTCGGGAGGGATTTGTTTCCCCTTCTTATAGACAAAAAGATACCCTTTTACGGCTATCTTGCTTTAGGCTACTGGAAGGATGTGGGAAACATAAAGCATTATAAGGAAACTCACAGGGATGTTCTCTATAAAAGGGTCAATTTCAAGGTTCCCCTCAAGGAGGTAAAGCCCTTTTTCTGGCAGGGCGATGATATTGAGATAGAGCCTTCCGCTTATATAGAATATCCCGTGGTGATAGGAAATGGTTGCCACATTAAGAAAGGTGCGAGGATACTAGAAGGAACCGTCTTGGGTGATGGATGTGTTATTGAAGAGGGTGCGGTTGTAAAGCAGAGCATCCTTTGGCGGGGAGCAAAGGTAGCAAGGAATACGATGATTGAGGGCTGTATAGTGGGTGAAGAATGCGAGGTTTCCTCAAATGCAGCTATCTTTGATGGGATAATAGTCAGTCCATTTCGGAAAGAAGGAGGAAAAGGATGAGATATCACATCAAGGACATAAGCTTAGCAGAGGAAGGCAAGAGGAAAATAGAATGGGCGGGAAGAGAAATGCCTGTTTTAAGGATGATAGGGGAAAGATTTGAGAGGGAAAAACCCTTTTCTGGAATAAAGATAGGTGGTTGTCTGCACATAACTTCTGAGACCGCAAATCTCGCCATCGCTTTGAAAAAAGGCGGCGCCAAGGTTTTTCTCTGCGCCTCTAATCCCTTGAGCACTCAGGACGAGGTGGCAGCTGCGCTCGTCAAGTTCTTTGAAATACCGGTCTTTGCCATAAAAGGGGAGGATAAGGAGACATATTATAGCCATATCCTTTCCGTTTTGGAGGAGAAGCCGAATTTAACTGTTGATGATGGTGCTGACTTAGTGACAACCCTCCACACGAAAAGAGAGGATTTGCTGGGGCAGACGAAAGGAGGAACAGAGGAAACAACGACCGGCGTAATAAGGTTGAGGAGTATGGCGAGGGAAGGCATATTAAAATATCCCATCATCGCGGTAAACGATGCGAGGTCAAAATATCTTTTTGATAATCGCTATGGAACAGGGCAATCCACCATAGACGGTATTTTGCGCGCCACCAATATCCTTCTTGCCGGAAAGAAATTCGTCGTCTTCGGCTACGGCTGGTGCGGAAGAGGAATAGCGATGAGGGCAAGAGGAATGGGAGCCCAGGTGATAGTCTGTGAGGTGGACCATTTCAAGGCTCTGGAAGCAGTGATGGATGGCTATCAGGTATTGCATTCGCTTGAAGCGGTTAAAATAGGGGATGTTTTCGTAACAGCTACGGGAAATAAGGGCGTATTGCGGGAGGAGCACTTCTCATTGATGAAAGATGGGGCAATCCTTGCTAATTCAGGGCATTTCAATGTTGAAATAGACATACAGGCTTTGGATAGATTGGCGAAGGAGAAAAGAGAGATACGCCCGCTGATAACTGAGTATGTTTTGGAGGACGGGAGAAGAATCTACCTCTTGGCGGAGGGGAGGTTGGTCAATCTGGCAGCAGCGGAGGGACATCCCTCAAGCGTTATGGATATGTCCTTCTCTACCCAAGCTCTTTGCCTTGAGTACCTCTCGCAAAAAGCGGAATCATTAACCCCCATAGTTCATAATGTGCCCCAACAGGTAGAGGAGGAAATCGCTCGTTTGAAACTCGCCTCCTTGGGTGTTCAGATTGACACCCTTACTCCCGAGCAGGAAAGATATCTTAAATCGTGGGCGGAGGGGACTTAGTTTTTCCCTTTTTAAAAGGGAAATTATCAGTTTTAAGGCAAGAGGATGTATTGGAAAAAATCCAAAGGTTTATTGAGGAGGGTGGATTTCATCTCATTGTTACCTGCGATGCCTACTCATTTGTAATCGCTTGGGAGGACGAGGAATTCGCTTCCATCATTCGTTCCGCTGATATAGTGACGCCTGATGGGATGGGGGTTGTGCTGGGAGCAAAGTTGTTGGGAATGCCAATCAAGGAGAGGGTAGCAGGTGTGGATATCGTGCAGGCTCTCTTCCCAATCGCTGAGAGAAAGGGATGGAAATTTTTCTTTTTGGGAGGCAAGGAAGGAGTAGCGGAGGAAGCGAAGGAGAGGGTGAAAAAACTATATCCGAAGCTAGCAATCGTCGGCTTCCATCACGGCTACTTCAAGAACGAGGAGGAAATCGTCCAGAAAATCAAGGCGAGCGGTGCCGATATATTGCTCGTTGGAATGGGAATTCCCAAGCAGGAGAAGTTCATTTGGCGGAATAGGGAGAAGCTCGGCGTGAAAGTAGCGATTGGAGTTGGAGGGACTTTAGATGTCCTTTCAGGAAGGGTGCGGAGAGCTCCTCTTGTTTTCCGCAAGCTCGGCTTGGAATGGTTACATAGACTTATCTGCCAACCCTCTAAAATTCAAAAGGTGGTGCGTCTTCCTCTCTTTTATTTTTTAATCCTGCAAGAAATGTTTTCCTCTCGGAAAAGATGAAGGTTTTTTGGGAAAGCCTTTCTCATTACTTAAAGGAAGCAGGGAGAGGAATTTTTGAGCTCCTCTTCCCAAACTTTTGTCTGGGTTGTGGGAAAAGAGGCAAGGCAATCTGTGATGATTGCCTCAGTGAGGTAAGAAAGATAAAAAATCCCTGCCAGCTCTGTGGCGCTCCCCAGGAAGGACCGATTTGTTATTTCTGTCGGGACTTGAATCTTCACTTTGATGGAGCAAGGGCAGGAGGATTGTATGAGGGTATTTTGCGTGATATTCTCCTCGCTTTTAAGTTTAAAGGGAGATTGGAGCTGGAGGAAGTCTTATCCGACCTTATGGTAAGAGCCATTCCTTCACATTGGAAAATTGACATAGTTCTCTCGGTTCCACCTCATAAAAGCAGTTTGAAAGAGAGGGGATTTAGCAGCTCCCTCATATTGGGTGCCGGGGTAGCGTGTTCGCTTTCCCTTCCCTTCTATCCCAAGCTTTTGGAATGGAAGAGGGAAGTGAAAAGGCAGGTTGGATTAGGAAGACAAGAGAGGTTCCTAAATGTGAGGGGAGCAATAGGGCTCACATCTAAGGACGAGATAAGAGGGAAAAGGGTTCTGTTAGTGGATGATGTTATGACAACCGGCGCTACCGCTTCCGCCTGCGCCCTCGCATTGAAGAGGGCTAAAGCGGATAGAGTTTGGGTGCTAACCGCCGCGAGGGACATCACTTTGGGATAACTTCTGCTTGGCATCGGTAAGGGCAAGCGAAACAATCAGTGCCATTTTGTCATTGTCATTTCGAGGAGCGAAGCGATTCTGCAATCCCTTTTAATTGCCATCCAGGGAAAATTTTGTAAAAATAACCAATGTGAGATACGGAATAATCTCTGATATCCATAGCAATCTTCCCGCTTTGGAGGTCGTCATCACTTACTTGAAAAACGAAGTTGATGCTTTTCTCTGCCTTGGAGATATCGTAGGCTACGGTGCTCAGCCAAACGAATGCTGTGATATCATAAGGGAACTCCGCCCAATCTGTGTGGCAGGAAATCACGACTGGGGAGCGGTTGAGAAAATTTCCCTTCACCACTTCAATCCCTATGCTGAAGAGGCGCTGATTTGGACGAGGGAAAACCTAAAAGGGGAGAATCGTGATTTCCTCGCCTCTCTTCCAAAAATAGAGGAAAACTCCCTCTTCACCCTCGTTCACGGCTCGCTCCGTGACCCCATAGAGGAATATCTTCTCTCAACACCCCAAGCAAGAGATAGCTTCTCCCTTCTCACGAATAGAATCCTCTTCTTTGGGCACACCCATATCCCAACCCTTTTCCTTCAAAAGGAAGGGCAAATATCGGTCTCCGTGAGAGTGCTTTCCGGAGGAGAAAGAATTAAAATTAAAGAAGGATTTCGTTATCTCATCAATCCGGGTTCAGTGGGGCAACCGCGGGATAATATACCCTTGGCGAGCTTCGCAATCTATGACAGCGAAAGGTCGGAGGTAGAAATAAGGCGTTTAGAATATAAGATTGAAGAAGCACAACGGAGGATAATATCCGCTGGATTGCCCCTTATTCTGGCTGAAAGGTTAAGTTTCGGCTGGTAGTTCATTCTCTTCCTCCTCCAAATCCTCTCCCCTCTCCACTGCCTCTATCAATTCCTCCATCTCTTCTCCTCCCTCACCCATCTCCTTGCTCAACCTCCTCATAAAGGAAGCCACGCTTTTGGGGTCGTTCTCATCCACACCTGATAGAACGCTCTCATCGGTAAGGGATTCCAATATTTCTTCTTCGTCCCTGAGGCGGGAAACCCGTGATATAAGCTTCCTGAGCCTCTTCTCCTCGCCGCAGCGGGGACATTTAAGCGGTCCAGGCTCGGCAACTACTCCCACTAAATAACTGAACCTCTTCCTACAATTAAGGCAGAGAAACTCGTATATGGGCATCGCTCCTCACACCTCAACATAGGGTCTAATCATCTCTAGAAACTCCTCCTCGTTTATCGTCTTAATCCCAAGTTCAAGCGCTCTTTGATACTTGGAGCCCGGGTTCTCGCCAACCACTACCAATGTTGTATTCCTGCTAACGGAGGAGGAGGGTATACCTCCAAGCTTAGCCACTATTTCCTCCGCCTTGCTCCTCTCCATAGAATGAAGAGCACCGGTGAAAACAATCCTCTGCCCCGCAAGAGGCTTCTCCTTTGGAGCCTCTTCTTCTTCCACCCTCACACCTGCCTTCTTCAATTTCTCTATCAATTCCCTATTGTGGGGTTCCCTGAAGAAGCGGTAAATGCTTTCCCCAACCACTGCTCCAATTCCGGGAATGCTTGATATTTCCTCAAGGGAAGCATTCATAAGGCGTTCAAGGGAACCGAAATGCTGAGCTAATAGGCGCGCCGTGCTTTCACCCACATGTCTTATTCCCAAGGCATAAATTAAGCGATGAAGCTCCGTCTTCTTTGATTTCTCAATCGCATTGAGGAGCTTTCTTGCCAGCTTCTCCCCCATCCGCTCCAGCTTAAGGAGGTCCCATAACTTGAGATAATAGATATCCGCTGCGTCCTTAATCAATCCTTCGTCAACTAATTTGTCAACCCATTCCTTTCCCAACCCTTCAATATTCATCGCATCTCGGGAGGCGAAATGATAGATTCTCTCCTTCACCTGCGCTGGACAGGAATAGTTTATGCATCTATAAGCAACCTCATCAGGGAACCTCACCACCTCTGAACCGCAAACGGGACATCTCTTCGGCATCTGGAATTCTATCTCCTCACCCGTTCGCCTTGAAGTAACCACGGAAACGACCTCCGGAATAACTTCCCCAGCTCTCTGCACAACCACCCAATCCTTTATCTTTACCCCCAGGCGTCTTATCTCGTCCTCGTTGTGAAGTGTGGCACGAGATATTGTTACTCCCCCGACTTCAACTGGTTTTAGCACAGCAACTGGGGTGAGCGTTCCCGTTCTTCCCACTTGAACGATGATATCCTCAATCTGGGTGATTCCCTGTTCAGCGGGAAACTTAAACGCTATAGCCCAGCGGGGACTGCGAGCAAGGGTGCCAAGCTCTGTTTGGAGCTGGAGGGAATTGACCTTTATGACTGTTCCATCCGTCTCATAGGGCAACTCATGATGTCTCTCCGTCCATTCTCTACAATATTCAATAGCTTCTTCTATGCCATTGCAGAGGCGGAAATGGGGGTTCACCTTGAAGCCCCAATCCCTTAATGTTGATAATACCTCATACTGCGTCTTAAACTCATATCCCTCGCAAAAACCGATACCATAGATAAAGATATCCAGCTTCCTCTGGGCGGTTATTGAGGAATCCAACTGCCTAACGGAGCCAGCAGCTGCGTTTCGGGGATTAGCAAAGAGAGGCTCGCCAGCTTCCGCCCTCTGCCTATTCAATTCTTCAAAATCCTTTTTGTTCATTATCACTTCCCCTCTCACCTCAATGATTGAGGGGGGATTGGGTATGTTGATTCTCAAGGGGATAGCTCGTATGGTTTTTAAGTTCGGCGTTACATCCTCCCCTTCAAAGCCGTCTCCTCTTGTTGCTCCGTGCGTGAGTATGCCATTCTCATAAGTTAGAGATACAGCTAAGCCATCCATCTTAAGCTCGGCACAATACTCTATCTTCTCATCTTCATTCATTCCGAGGAAGCGTTTTATCCTTTTATCAAAGGCGATTAAATCTTCGTCGCTGAAAGCGTTTTGTAGGGAAAGCATTGGCACACGATGTCTGTAGGTGGGAAAGACCTCCAAAGGTGGTGCTCCAACTCTTTGCGTGGGAGAATCTGGGGTTACGAACTGGGGGAACTTTTCCTCCAGTTCAATCAATTCCCGCATAAGGGCGTCGTATTCCGCATCGGATATCTCCGGAGAATCCAACACATAGTAGCGCCAATTATGATATTCTATGAGTTTCCTTAATTCTTCTATCCTCTTTTTGGCTTCCTCTTCCGTCATAAGCCATCGCCTCCCAATTTAAAATTTTAATTTTCGGCTAAATCTTCTGCAACTTAGGGGAGCTCATCGGAAGCTTTCTACTGCCTATGCCGGAGAAGAAAACTGTGACAATGGGTTCATTTAAATAGGGTTCCACTTGAAGCACGATTCCTTCCCCAAAATCAATATGCTTTACCTTATCCCCTACTTTAAACTGGGGCAATTCCTCTAATTCCTTATCTTCAGTTCCTTCAATTTTTTGCAAGTTTGCCATACTGAGAAGAAGCCTTTTAGTGCCAGCACGAGAGAATGTAACGGTAACTATCGCATCCCCTTCCAAGTGCTCCACTATGATAACTGTTCCCTCGCCAAAAGAAGGATGAATAACTTTCTCCCCGACTTTCAATTTAAGCCTTGCTTTCGGTGCGGTTCCTTTCGCTTCTTCCTCTGGCGAACGGTATGCCCGAGTTGACGGTGCAGGGCTAACTCTCTCCAAAAGCTCCTCCGGTATCTCACTTAAGAAACGAGACTCTTTTCCCCCTCCGTAAGCGGTCCTATTCCAGGAGCGGGTCAAGAAGAGCCTCTCCTTCGTGCGAGTCATCCCCACATATAGGAGTCTTCTCTCCTCCTCTATCTCCATTTCGCTCATCAAGGAACGAGAGTGAGGCAGAAGCCCTTCTTCAAGCCCAACGATGAAAACGATGGGAAACTCCAACCCCTTAGCGGCGTGAAGTGTCATCAAGGTGACCGCATCGGGCGTTTGCTCATAGGTATCTATGTCGGTTAAGAGAGATATTTTCTCAAGGAAGGCATAGAGGTCAGCGGGGATGTTCTTCTCCTCAAACTCCTTGGCAAAAGCGACGAATTCCATAAGATTTTCCTTCCTCGTCTCCCCTTCAAGCGTCCCATTATCAATGTGCTTCCAATAACCGGTTTTGTCCAATAATTCCCTTATGAGGCGTGAAGGTGGAACGGAGGTGGCAAGAGACCTTAGGTCCTCAATCAAATCAATGAATTTACTCAAGCTCCTCAAGGGAGTGGTGGGGAGCTCCTGTTTTTCTACCAACCTTTGTAGGGCTTGATAAAGGGAAATCTCCTTCTCTAAGGCGAGAGCCTCAGCCTTCCCCAGGGTAACGGGACCTATACCACGAGGGGGAAAATCTATGATTCTTCGGAGAGAGAAACTATCATCGGGATTAGCGATTACCCGAAGATAGGCAACGATATCCTTGATTTCCTTTCTTTCAAAGAAACGCAGCCCGCCAACGATTTTGTAAGGGATTCCAAAGGACATAAACATTTCCTCAAAGGCTCGTGACTGGGCATTCACTCGGTATAAGATGACGAAATCGCCATAGCGTCTATTCTCTTTTTCCACCATTTCCCTTATCTTTAAAGCAACGAAGCGGGCTTCTTCCTGCGGGCTTTCCGCTTCATAAAAGTAAATCTTATCTCCTCCCTTCCTATCCGTCCAAAGCCTCTTAGCCTTGCGCATCTTGTTGTTCTTGATGACTGACCAAGCTGCATCAAGTATTATCTGGGGAGAACGGTAATTCCTTTCCAACTTGATGACCTTAGCCTCCGGGAAATCCTTCTCAAATTGAAGGAGGAGACGAAAATCCGCCCCACGCCATCCATATATTGACTGGTCATCGTCCCCCACTATACAGATGTTTCTATGCTTATCTCCCAGAATCCTTATCAATTCGTATTGGGCGTAATTCACATCCTGAAACTCATCAACTAATATGTAGTGGAACCTATCCTGCCACTTCTCCCTTATATCCGCTCTTTCCTTCAAGAGCTTTACGCAGAAAAATATGAGGTCGTCAAAGTCCAATGCCTTGCTCACTTTTTTCTTATCCTCGTATAGCTTGTAAATCGTAGCGAGTTTTCTCTCTAAAAAGCCAGAAGCATTCTCCACGAATTCCCATACCCCTATGAGATTTTCCTTCGCCCTTGATATCACGCTCTGCACCATTTTCGGCTGATAATACTCACCATCGAGGGAAAGCTGAGATATTATCTCTTTTATCAAAGCGAGTTGGTCATCCTCATCCAATATCACGAAGTTGGAAGGGAGTCCTATCGCCTCTCCGTCAATTCTTAGGATACGCGCACAAATGGCGTGAAAGGTTCCCATCCAAATATCCTCCGCAACCTCCCCAACCAAGTTGGTTATGCGGGAACGCATTTCCTCCGCAGCCTTATTCGTGAAGGTAACAGCGAGGATGTTGCGGGGAGATACTCCCTGACTTACGAGATAAGCGGCTTTATAAGTGAGAACCTTCGTCTTCCCCGAACCCGCCCCTGCGAAAATCACCAAGGGAGCGGAGTTGAAGAGAACCGCTTCTTTCTGCTCAGGATTCAAATCTCGCAAAATTTCCTCTATATCCATCATCTCAAAGATAGCACCTGGCTCATAAAAGGGATTGTAAAGATTGAGAGAAGAGTCGTCAAAAAAACAACACCTGAGGCGAGTTCAAGGTCGAGCTTAAACTGCTCGGAGAAAACCACCGTCATAAGGGCGGTGGGCATACACGCCTGCAGAACGGAAACCCGTAGCGAAAGATGGGACAAGCCAAGGGACAAAGCAAGGGAGTAGACCAAAAGGGGCTGGAGAAAAAGCTTGATGAGGCAGGCGAGGGAGAGAGGGAGCCATCTATTGCTCAAATTTGAGGGGCGAAGCGATATGCCGAGAAAAAGCATTATCAAAGGAACAGTTGCATCACGCAGCAACTCCATTGAGCGCCATAAAGGGTGAAGAAAAGAGGGAATGGGTCTCCCAATGAGGAATAAAGCGACGATACAGGTTATGAAAGGTGGGCTTTTCAAGAGGGTAAGAAATCTGTTTTGGCTTTCCTCGTTCTCCCCATAATGAGAGGCTATCGCAATTCCCAAGGTGTTGAGAGGAAGAGCCATTCCAAATTGGTCTATAATTGCCGCCCAGGCTAACCCCTTTGCTCCATATAAACCCTGAATAACGGGATATCCGAGAAAGCCGGTGTTAGCGATTGAGGTTGAGAGAATGAATGTTCCCGTGGAAGAAGGAGGAAGGTGGAGAAAGCGAGAGAGAAAAAACCCAATCAACCCACAGATTAGCGATGCCAAGAAGAAGACAATGGGGATGATTAAGGCGTCCTTCGTCAACTTCGCCCCCGCTAAGGCAAGGAGAATGAAGCAGGGCAGAGTTACATAAAGGACGGTTCTGCTGAAAACTACACCCTCTCTTGCTCCCCAAAAGCCGAGGCTCTTCAAAAGATAGCTTATCCCTGCTATCAAAAAGATGGAAAGGATTATCTCATAACAACAGCCCATTAACCCTCTCTCACCTTTTCCTTTTCTTCCCCAAGTGGGGTGCTATTCTTCACGATAGCTTCTCTAACGAAGGCAACGAATAGCGGATGGGGGGCAGTGGGGCGTGATTGAAACTCGGGATGGAATTGAGTAGCGATGAAAAATGGATGAACCTCCTGGGGTAATTCTATTATTTCCACGAGGTTCCCATCGGGGGAGACTCCCGAGATGACCAATCCCTTTTCCTGAAGCAATTCTCTATATTCGTTATTCAATTCGTATCTGTGGCGATGTCTCTCCCACACTATCTCCTGTCCATAGCACTTATGGGCAAGGGTTCCTTTCACCAATTTACAAGGGTATGCACCGAGACGCATCGTGCCGCCCTTGCCCGCCACTTTTCTTTGTTCTGGAAGAAGGTCTATCACAGGATAGGGGGTATCGGGAGCAAACTCTGAGGAGTTTGCTCCCTTCAACCCACATACATTCCTTGCGAACTCTATAACAGCGCATTGCATTCCCAAGCAGAGACCCAAGAAAGGAATTCTATTTTCCCTCGCATATTGTATAGCCTTTATCTTCCCCTCTATACCTCGCATGCCAAATCCTCCCGCAACCAATATCCCGCCCACATCAAATAAGTAATGCTGAGGCTCTTCCTCTTCCAGAACAGAGGATTCAATCCACTCAATTTTAACCCTTGCCCTATTCGCTGCGCCTCCATGTACTAAAGCCTCCACAATGCTTATATAAGCATCTTTTAGATGAGTATATTTACCTACAAGAGCGATTTTCACCTCCCTCTTAGGCGAAAGGAGTTTATCAACCATCTCTTCCCATTCCTTCAAATCAGGCTCAACTTGTGGCAGGTGCAACCTCTTCAGAACCTCCCTCGCCAATCCCTCCTTCTCCAAGCGGAGAGGGATTTCGTAAATGGTGGTAGTATCCAAGCCCGTTATCACCGCTTCCTCATCCACACTACAGTAGAGGGAAAGCTTCTTCTTCATCTCCTGAGTAAGGGGCAGCTTGGAACGACAGACCAAGATATCGGGTTGGATGCCCATCTCCCTTAACTTTATAACGCTATGTTGGGTGGGCTTCGTCTTCACCTCACCCCAAGGACCTACATAAGCGATGAGGGTAACATGGATATAGACAACATTATCCGCTCCCGCATCCTGGCGCATCTGCCTTATCGCTTCAAGGAAATGCTGTCCCTCTATATCACCCACCGTCCCACCTATCTCCACTATAACGATATCCGCACCCGTTTCCTTTGCCACCCCCCAAATCCTTGATTTTATCTCATCCGTTATGTGGGGAATTACCTGCACACAAGCGCCCAAATAATCACCCCTTCTCTCCTTTCTTATAACTGCCTCGTAAATCCCCCCAGTTGTTAGATTTGAGGAGCGGGTCATATCAAGTCCTGTAAAGCGTTCGTAGTGCCCGAGGTCCAAATCGGTTTCCGCTCCATCCTTAGTGACGAAGACCTCCCCATGCTGGAAGGGATTCATAGTTCCCGCATCAACATTTATGTAGGGGTCTATTTTGAGAAGGGCTACCTTAAAGCCTCTTGCTTTTAGAAGCCTCCCTAAGGAGGCGCAGGTTATTCCCTTGCCAATGGAGGAGACAACCCCTCCGGTGACGAAAACAAATTTAGTAGGCATAATGAAATCACCCCTTTAGGAAGATATGGGATTGCTAAACTGATTATACCACCGACCTCTTCCTCTTGGCAATTCCCTATTAAAGATTTGCCGATTGGAAAATTTATGTTATAATTCTAATATTAGAATATTCAAATATAACATATTTATTTTCTTCTCATTTGTTGAAGTTGTTTGGATATTCGCCGGGATGTTCAAGGTGAAATATTTCTCAAGAAAGGAGGATAAAGAAATATTATGATAAGCAATACGGAAGGGGAAAAGACGCCTCAACAGCTTTTCCCCGCTATCGCGGATATGCTATCTGCCCTTTCTCACCCAATTAGATTGAGGATTCTCCAGCTTCTTTCTGAAAAAGAACATTGCGTTTGCGAGATAGTCCGAGCTCTTAACCTCCCTCAATCTCTTATCTCCCAGCACCTCTCTATCTTAAGAGCTCAAGGGCTTGTAAAAGCGAGGAGAATAGGAAACAGAATCTTTTATTCCACCGCTGATGAGAGAGTAAGGAAGTTATTGAAGTTGGCGGAAGAAATCGTCTTTGAAAGATTAAAGGAATTTTCTTCTCTGATAGGAGGTGAATGAATTATGGCGCAGACCTGGTTTCCCGTGATTGATTACGAAAAGTGCATAGGCTGTTTTGCCTGTGCAAGTTTCTGCCCTCACGCTGTTTTCAGCACCGATGGGGATAAGCCCCAGGTCATTAATCCGCTCGCCTGTGTTGAATTCTGTAGGGGATGCCAGAAGATATGCCCTCAGGGAGCTATATCTTATTACGGCGATAATTAAAGATGAAAGGAGGTGTTCTAAATGGCTAAGAAAGGCGTTGTCCTCTGCGTCTGTCAAGGCACCTGCCCCTCGTTCCATCAGATGGATGTTTTTGAGGTCCTCAATATTTTAAGGCGTCAAAAGCTGGTGGATTTCGTCGCTCTACATCCCCAGCTGTGCGCCTCAGATGGCGATGTATTTTGGGATGTCTTCTTGAGGGGTATGGATGATGTAGAGAAGCTCGTCGTTGCCGGATGCGACCCAGAAATGCAGAAGAAGATGTTCCGGGATGCCTTTGAGAAAGTCGGCTTCGAAAAGAGCAAGCATATAGGGGTTGACATTCGCAATATGACGACGGAGCAAGCAGTTGAGGCGATAAAAGCTGTTTTGTAGCTCGCTTTAAGGCGAGAGGGCGAGGGCTTTGCCCCTCGCCCTCTCGCTAAACTCATTCATTATAAACTTCCTCTCGTCTATCATTATATTCAACAACCTCAATAATCTCTCTTCTCCCACCCTCTGTGAGGGCGAGTAGGCAAGACAATCTCCCCTCTTTATTGAAGCTAAAATATCGTAAATCCCCTCACCATTGCTGAAAACAACCGTCCTCAAGGGAAGGGAAAGGCTACCAGTGGTTCCCGCAACAAGCGATTTGCCTTTTCCACCCTTCCCCATAAGAAGTGCATCAAAGGGAACATTTTCCCAACCTCCTCCTATGGCAATCCCTCCCGCTTGATGTATAGCCGAGACGAGCTCGCCCACATCCCCAACTTCTTTAATGCTCTCAAGTGCACCTAAAGATTCAACTTCACCTTTAGGAAGAGAAAATGTGATGCCGGGAATAACACCAACCTTCCATCCCCTCTCCGCTACCTCCCATAAAGCTTCCTTAGCGCCTTCAATCGTTCCCTTATCCGCTATGGCAACGAAATCCAAAAGGGCACCCATAGCGCCAAGAGGAGTTTGTTTTGGGGAAAGTTTCCCCTCGGAAAGCTTGGTGAAGCATTGAATATCTCCTACAAACATCTTCTTATCCCTGAGGTTCTCAATCAAATCCCTCATTACCTCAACCGAGAGGGCGGTGCCTTCCTTTTCCCTCCCCACCAATATCAAAACATTTTTCCCCCAAATGTTGCGAGTGAGTATGTAAGCTTTTCTCTCGGGAGTTGGCAGTTTGAAATTGCCAATCAATTGATGGAGTGCGGGAGAGCCGATGAGCACCACATCCTTATAGAGATTTACCTCTTCCAACCTCGCTAATTTCCCACCGAGCCTATGTATCAAAGATTGGGCTAAAGCGAGGGAATCCTTGTCATCCTTTGAGGCATAGAAGCAAGCTCCAGAGAAATTAAAACCAATGACCTTGGATATATCTTCCACGAGGATATCAGGTTGCAGTGAAGGAAGAAGGTTCTCCAGAGTTACGATGGGCTGGGAAGATAAAGCGGAATTCATAAGGAATAAGGAGGCATCTTTGCTCAGCGCCTCGGATAACCAGAGGTTATTCCCCACCTGAGCTAAGACTAAGCCCGAGCTCGTGCTCCACCCTTGCCAATTATTTCCTGCTACCTGTTCCGGTATTAGGGATTTCCCTTTCCAATCAGCTAAGATTGAATCCCTTTGATTTGCTAGCGCTGAGGAATCAGGATGAGACCAGAGGGAAATGGAGGCTATAGGAAGACTTGCATATAAGAATGTCAAGCGCTCAAAGGAGCCTTCCTTTTGCCACTTCTCATATTCCCAGAGATAGGAAAACTCCTTTGCCTTGGGAAGGTGGAGGGTGGGGAAATCTTGAAGGGAAGGTGAATTGAAATCTCGCCTTATTAAAGCCGAGCTAGCCTTAAAGGGTAAGATTTGGTCCCTGCTTTCCCAAAGGAAAATCTTGGCTAAAATTGCCGCATCAGGGTCGGATTTCATCGCTTCTTCCTTCTTCAGATTAAGTGTATAAAGGAAATCGGAAGCTTGGGATTGCCACATAGAGCCCTGCAATACGAGGACGGCGGATTGCCAGGAGCTTTCCTTTCTTGCTTTTTCCAAAGCCTTTTCCATAACTTCCATTTCCTCCTGTAGGGAGGAAATCTCTTTCCCCACATCGTATTTATTTATTTTCAAGGAAGCCGCAAATTTCCCCAACGGTGTTTCAAATTCAGCATTTGCTATGTATGTCCCTTCGGATTTGCCCCTTGCATCCCAGTGAACGGTGAGAGAGTTGAAACCAGCTTCCACCCCTAAATCCTCTTCCTTCTGAAAGATTACCTCCGCATCTTTTTTAAGAATGAATCGCAATTTCCCCTTTACTGCTTCATTTGTCAATAACCAGAGAGGGATGTCCACCTCCTCATCTTGGATATAAAGAGGGGAAGGAGCAAAGATTAGCGCTATCTGGTGAGGAGGCGTCGGTTTAGAGGTAAGGTTTACCTCGCCCAAACCATCGCTATCCCTTGCTAAACCCATTCCTGCCTTCCAACCACTTGCCCAAGCAATGTATCCACGATAGCTCCCTAGGTCGGTATCATTAAGCACTGCGTTGAATTTGAGAGAGGTTCCTTCCTGAGGGGTGATTTCCAAAAGGGTCCAAGGGATGGCGAGTTCCAGTTGGTAGGAAGTGTTTTGGGATTTAACTGCGAAAGGTGGATTTTCCCCAAGGAAGGTTCCGTCTTTGAAAGCGTATAGCTTCTTCTCAATGGATGAATAGGTTATCTCCAAATGAGGGGCAATGTAGATTTGGAGGCTCTCTTGCCAAGGTTCCGCCTTGCTTGCGAGGAAATCGTCCGAGACATCAGCTGCAATGTAAAGGGCATCAGCATTCCAAGCAAGCCAAACCTTTGCTTCTGTATCCTTTGGACCACGCCATAGGTAATCGGGGATGGAGTTATGAATCAAAAAGAGGAATGGTTTATCTTGATATTCCGACAAATCCGCATCTATCGTGGGTGGCTTCTCCAAAAGCCAGGCGTCATATATTGGCTGGGAAAAAGCCGAGGCGAAAAATAGTAGAAAGGGCAAGATTTTCTTCATTTTGAATGACCCCCTTTTACTTAATTCTACCATTCAACAACAGGCATAGAAAGAGTTTTTTTCATTACCATATTTAGAGAAATATAAAGGGAAGTTTTGTTGCTGGCGTAAAAAATCTTGCTGACTTTTTAATCGGGATGAAAGCTTAGGGTCATCCCGAGAATTGCTCCTTTGTTGAGGAGATGGTCTCTTTTGGCGAATTATTCAGCATAGATAATGATGTTTCAATTTGAAACTGATTGGGAAAGATTATATAATCAATCACAAAAGGAGGAGGAAGAGATGAGAAAGAGAATCGTGAACCCCATTGACCTCTTAGCGCTTATCTTAATCCTCGCGTTCCTCGTTTTCGTCTTCCTTGAGAAGACGGGAAGGCATCCCTTAGCCTCGGTTAGTGGACAGTTGAGAAGAATAGAAATAGATGCGATAGTGAAAGCGTTTCCCTGCACCGACTTAAATTGTGTTAAGCCGGGAGAAAAACTATTCATCACCGTCAAGAACCAGCCTTTTGATTGGGTCCTTGTGAAGGATGTCAAGTTTACGCCTCGCCAAGCGGTAGTGCCAACGGGAAACGGAGGATACAAGCTCATCCCCAGTCCCTCTGAACCGTATACCGTTGATATATTGTTCGTCCTTCAAGCTCAGGGTTATGTAAGAAGCGATGGCATAGTTGTGGGGACGAAATTAAAAGTGGGAACCCCAATAGATTTAGAAGGGAAAATGATAGATGTGAAGGGACAAGTCGCCGGCATAAGGGTGCTTTAAATGGAATCTCTCCCCATCTGGGAGAATAGCTTTATCTATAAAGCACTGAAAAAATGCGGTGATTCCTTGAGAGGCTATATCCAGCCCTATGCTAAGACATCCTTAGTGGCTGGCTGGCTTGAATCTTTCCTTCAGTTAACCCTTCTCCTTTTGCTCTTCCTTATGCCTTTCATATCTTCCGGGAAAATCGCCCTCTTGACATTTATCTCCCTTCTCCTTTGGATAGCGAAGGGCTTGACAAAAAGAGAGGAATGGTCTCCAAAGTTAGACTTGTTCTCCTTTCTTTTCCTCCTTTGGATTGGTATTTCTTTCCTCTCAACGGGATACTCCTTTTTTTTCTCCTCCTCCCTCAAGGGCCTCGCAAAATTCTTGGTATATTTAACCGCTTATTTCCTTTTTCTCTCAAATTTTGACAGTCGGGAGAAAAAAGAAAGAGCAATTTTCGTGGTCTGTTTGTCGTCTCTTATAGTTTCCCTATACGCGGTATGGCAGGAAATCATCGGCGTCGCCCCCCTCGCCCTCTGGGAAGATATAGAAGCTATGGGAGAAAACATCGTTCGGGTTTACTCCACTTTGAAAAACCCCAATCTACTCGGCGGATACTTGATAGGGGTAATCCCCCTCTGCTTAAGCCTCCTCATAATTCGCAGAGATTGGCGAAGACCATTGCTCGCCTTATCCTTTGTTTCCTCTATCTTGGCTTTAGTCTGGACATATTCCCGTGGAGCATATATAGGCTTCCTTTTCTCCATGCTTGTCTTTCTCTTTTTGCTTTTGCGTCTCGCTTGGCGGAAAGGAAAGACCCCTGCTCGCTTAGCAATTGCATCAGCCCTCGTTTTATTCCTGCTTGTATTTTCGCTTGGGGTAATGGTCTCCCCAACCTTAAAAGGGAGGATTAAAAGCGTCTTTTCCATTTGGGGACATACCTCTAATCTCACCCGTTTCATAATTTGGGAATCCTCAATCCGAATGTTCAAGGACAATTGGCTACTGGGCATTGGTCCGGGCAACGATACATTCAGGAAGGTTTACGCATTTTATATGCGTCCTCGCTTCAATTCGCTCGCTTCTTATAACATTTTCCTTCAGGTGGCTATTGAAAACGGCATAATAGGACTGCTTTGCTTTCTTTCTATGTTATATGTGCTCTTCTCAAAGGGGTTAAGACGAATAGCGGAGGAAGAAACAGCCGACGCCATACTCGTGGTCGGCGCTATTTCCTCCTGCATAGCTCCTCTTTTTCACGGTTTGGTGGATACGATTTGGTATCGCCCCCAACCTCAAATGCTATTCTGGCTTTCCGCCTCCCTTATCGTTGGAGGTAAAAGGGATATAAAAAGCCTTTTAGCAATAAATTTCGGTGGTATTGGAGACGAAATCCTCTTCCTCCCCACTTTAAGGGCTTTGAGAAAACGCTTCCCCGAGGCATTTTTAGCTGTTGTCGCTGAACCGCGCAGTTCATCCATCCTAAAAGGAGAGGCGGACGAGGTCATTCCCTTGGATGTCAAAGGACGGTTAAGTTGGATACAACTGATTCGTTTTCTTTCCTATATAAAATACCTTAAACCCGATATAGCTTTGGCATCCGGCACCTCTCCGTATATTCCTATCCTCCTTTATATCAGTGGAGCAAGCGAGAGGGTAGGTTATAGGCAGAGCAAGTTCTCCTTCCTTAATACGAGAAATGCCGATGGCACGAGGAACGATTACATAGCTTTCGTCCATTATAGATTGGCAAGAGCTTTAGGAATTGAAGAGGCACCTTCCTTGCCTACCATTGAAGTCCCCTCTTATGCGAAGGATTGGGCGGAGGAATTCCTCTCGCAAGAGGGTCTCTCAAATGGCTTCATCCTTATCCATCCTGGTATCGGTAAGATGAGCATAAAAAGAGGTATAGATAGAAGATGGGAAAATGAAAAATGGAAGGAATTGATAAAAAGGTTGCAAGAGGAGGGGCATAAAGTCGTTATTACGCTGGGTCCAGATGAATTAGAGCTAAGGGAGGAATTCGCCCAAGCGGGAGTGATTTTCGCTATTCCTGATGATGTCTTTAAATTGGCAGCATTAATAGAAAGGAGCAAGCTTTTAATCTGTCTTGATTCCTCGGCGATGCACTTAGCGGTTGGGGTGGGGAAACCGCTTGTTGCTCTATTTGGTCCTTCCGATGAGGAAGAGGTGCTTCCCAGAGATAAGCGTTTTCGTCCTGTGTTTGCCAACATAGATTGCCGCCCCTGCCTTTGGGATAAGAGAAGGACATCTTGCCCGGAGCTTACCTGTATGAAAATGATAAAGGTTGAGGATGTGTTAGAAGCGGTAAGGCAAATCTTATAAAGCTTTTTAT
>JBMFMH010000026.1:0-18657 GCA_049970775.1 bacterium
GCAACAAAACCGAAAATTGTATAGTCACTGGAGCCTGTTGAATGATTCGCAAAAAAGAGGATTTCTTGCCGGTTACTTTCACTAATTGATTATTTTCGAATACATAATATGCATCAAAAAACTATTTACTCCAAAAAATTATTATTTAAAATCTTAAAAGGAGGTGAAAGCTGATGAGAAAAGCAAAGGCAGCGGTTCTTCATAAACCTTTTGATTTGCGTATTGAAGAAGTTGATGTGCGGGAACCAGGGGAAGACGAGGTTCTGATAAGGGTTAAAGCGGTAGGTATCTGCGGTTCCGATATTCATTTCTATAAGGAAGGGAAAATAGGGAAATTTGTTGTGGAAAAACCCTTGATCTTGGGGCATGAATCCGCTGGGGAAATAGTGGAAGTAGGGAAGAATGTAAAGGAGAGGAAGGTTGGGGACAGGGTAGCGATTGAGCCGGGCATTCCCTGCCGCAAATGCGAGTATTGTAAGGCAGGAAAATACAATCTTTGCCCTGATATGAGGTTTCTTTCCTGCCCACCATACGACGGCTTCTTCGTTGAATATGCCGTCGTTCCCTGGGATTTCACATTCCCGCTTCCCGAGGGAATATCCTTTGAGGAAGGGGCTATGGTTGAACCCCTTTCCGTTGGGATGCAGGCAGCCAAGCGCTCGGGCGTTTCCGCTGGGGATGCTGTCGCCATACTGGGAGCTGGACCTATTGGGCTCTGCACCCTACAAGTGGTGAAGGCATTTGGAGCCTCCCCCATCATAATCACGGATGTTGTTCCCTTCCGCCTTGAATTAGCTTCTAAAATGGGAGCCACTCACACGATAAACGCTAAGGAAGAAGATGTAGTGAGGAAAATACAAGAGCTTACCAATGGCAGAGGCGTTGATATAACATTTGAATGCGCTGGGCAAACCGCCACAACGCAAATCACCCCCTACATCACTAAGCCCGGTGGCGTTATCACGCTCGTCGGAGTAACCTCGGAGGAGGTTTATCCAATGCCTATGCTTGAAATAGCCCATATGCGAGAACTGGATTTAAGAGGAGTTTTCCGTTATGCAAATGTTCACTCCTTAACGGTTAAGCTATTGGGGGAGGGGAAGCTCAATGCCAAGCCCCTCATAACCCATAGCTTTCCTCTGGAGCAGACTAAGGAGGCACTAGAGTTTGTGGACCAAAATAAAGACAAAGTTATAAAAGGAGTAATAAAACCCTAAGAATGAAAGAACAAGCGGTTACCCCGAGAGCAATCCTAATAGGGGCGTTGCTCATTCCCCTTAATGTTTATTGGGTTACCGTTATGGAGGTGAGGTGGTATACCTTAGATGGTTCCTGCCTCCCTCTTTTCATCACCCCTGTATTTTTCCTCTTCACCCTAGTTGTTTTCAATCTCTTCATATATCACCGGGGAGCAATCCATCCCTTATATCTCTTCTTCCTCTTCTCCCTTATTGACCTTCTACTCATCATCGTTCTTGGTTATAACACCCCCCTTCACCTTTACCAGATAATTCTCGTTCTACTCGCCTTTGACTACTTCCTCTACCTTTTGCCCAGGAAAATAAAACTACGAGCACTTAGCGGAGGGGAACTACTCGTCATTTATATAATGCTCGTTATGTCTATGACGATGGCAGGGCACGACACAATCCAGAATTTATTCGGCGTCCTTGGGCACCCCTTCTACTTCGCAACCCCGGAAAACAAGTGGAAAAAATTATTCTTCCAATACCTACCGAAATGGCTGTTCGTTTCAGATAAGGAAGCCCTTGAGGCATTCTATGGTGGAGGAGCAACTCATTATCTCTTCAAACATCTTCACATCTGGGCAAAGCCCCTTTTTTATTGGGGCATATATGTTATGGCTTTAGTTTTTATGATGCTTTGCTTAAATGTTATGGTGAGAAAGCAATGGACGGAATCGGAAAAGCTTTCCTTCCCCATAATTCAGCTTCCCTTGGAGATCGCAAGAGGAGGAGGCGAGGTTCCTCTATTCAAGAATCGTCTGCTATGGGCTGGATTCAGCATAGCTTTCGTTATAGGCTCAGTAAATGGCATAGCTTCTCTCCTGCCCTACATTCCTCGCATCCCAGTTAGCGCTTGGGACCCGGCAAACGACTTAGGGCAATATATCACAACCCCGCCCTGGAATGCAATAGGTTGGACACCCCTCTCAAAATATCCCTTTGCAATAGGGCTCGCATTCTTCATTCCCGCTGACCTCTCCTTCTCCTGCTGGTTCTTTTATGTTTTTCGGAAGCTACTGCAGGTTATGGGAAGAGCCACCGGCTGGGAAGGAACGATGCGTGGCTTCCCCTTCTTCAATGAGCAAGCATCGGGAGCTTGGCTCGCCCTCGCTTTCGTTGCCCTCTGGGGAACGAGAAGCTTTCTTTGGGGGGTGATAAAGAAGGCTTTCGGCAGAGGAGAAATGGATGATTCAGGCGAACCAATCTCCTATCGCACCGCGGTAATTGGTTTCTTCATCGGTTGGGCTGTCCTCCTTGTTTTCTCCTACAAGGCAAAGCTCGCCCTTTGGGCTGCGGTCGTCTTCTTCACCATCTATTTCCTTTTAGCTTTAGCTATGGCAAGGGTAAGGGCTGAATTGGGAACCCCTCACGAGATTTATTTCGTTAATCCAGAGAATATAATGGGGACCCTCTTGGGGTCAAAGCTAATTGGGAAGCAGAACTCCACCGTCCTTTGGTCCCTCTACTGGATAAACAGATGCTACAGAAACCACCCTATGCCTGCCCAACTTGAAGCCTTTAAGATGACGGATGTAGCGAAGATAGAGCAGAAAAGGATGCTCTGGGTTATCTTATTCGCTACCTTTCTCGCGCTCCTCTCCGCTTATTTTTTCAATTTATTCATCTGCTATGCTGATGGAGCGAGGGCGAAGTGTATGGGCTATAAGGACTGGCTTGGCTGGGAATCCTTCAATACATTGGCGGATTGGATGAACTATGGCAAACCAGTGGAGAAAGATAGGTTGATAGCCTTCTTCAGCGGGTTGATATTCGTCATCCTTCTTCGTATAGCAAGATGGAATCTATGGTGGTGGCCTTTCCATCCCGCAGGATACGCTCTCGCCGTTTCCTTCGCTATGGATTATTTCTGGTTTTCCTTCTTCATCTCTTGGCTATTAAAGATAATAATCCTGCGTGCGGGCGGAATGAAACTTCATAGGAAAGCTATTCCCTTCTTTTTGGGACTCATTCTCGGCGACTATGTCATAGGCTCTATCTGGGCTATCCTCGGTCCCTTCGCTTTCCTACAGAGAATCCAATTCAAGACCTTCATCTGATGCGAGTAGGGATATTAGGAGCAGGTTCCTGGGGCACCGCACTTGCTATCCTTTTAGGGAAAAAGGGAGAAAATGTTCTCCTGTGGGCAAGAAGGAAAGAGATAAGCGAGGCAATCAATACAAAGGGTGAAAATCCTTTTTACCTTCCAGGCTTCCCCCTCCCACCTAATGTGAAAGCAACGCTTCACATTGAGGAAGCGGTTCAGGGAAGTGAGGTAATAGTTCTCGCCGTTCCTTCCTTTGCGATGAGGGAAGTGGTGAATAAGCTTTCCCAATGCGATATAGGTGGTGCGGTCATAGTTAGCGCAGCCAAAGGATTGGAGGAGGAAAGTGGAAAGCGAATGTCGGAGGTAATACTGGAGATTATGCCCTCTTTGCGTGGGAACCTCCTGGTTCTTTCCGGACCAAATTTAGCGGGAGAGATAGTCAGGGAGATACCAACCACGAGCGTTGTAGCGGGTGAAGAAAGGCTCTCTAGCTTCGTGCAGGAGCTTTTCGCTACCCATTACTTCCGGGTGTATAGGAACGAGGATATAATCGGGGTTGAACTTGGGGGAGCGCTGAAAAATATAATTGCCATAGGCGCTGGAATAAACGATGGATTGGGTTTCGGCGATAATACAAAATCCGCTCTTATGACGAGGGGATTAGCGGAGATGATAAGGCTTGGGTTAAGATTAGGTGCTTCCATAGAGACCTTCTACGGCTTAGCAGGGTTGGGCGATTTAGTGGCAACTTGCGCCAGTCCTTTAAGCAGAAATAGAAGATTGGGGGAATTGATAGCGAAAGGGAAAAGTTTAGAGGAAGCGAAGAAGGAAATTGGGCAAGTGGCGGAGGGGGAGCCAACGACGAAAGCGGCTTACAATTTAGCGCTTTGTTTAGGAGTGGAAATGCCCATAACCTATGAGATTTATAATGTCCTATTTAGGGGGAAAGACCCTCGGCAAGCGGTAATAGACCTTATGACCCGCCCCCTAAAGGCGGAGAAATACCCGTAAATAAACAAGGGTTTTATTCACATTTGGGCTTAGCAAAAATTCTATGGTTTCGTTGCTCCACAACCCTCCCGAGAATTACCCCAATCCAATTTTAAACACGGAAATCTTTATTTTTGAAGAGCAATAATTTTTAGACTTGACTTTTGGTATTTCCAAGTTAACATTAAAGGTAACAAAATTTTTAAAAAAATAACACGAATGAGGAGGGCTGTTTATGCGAGGATTGTTCATTGGCTTGCTGTTATTTGGAGTTGCTCTCGTTTATGCTCAAAAAGAGGAAGTAGAGGAGTTATATTTGGGCGAGGTCGTGGTAACTGCTACGAAGGAACCGATAAATAGGCTTGAAGCTCCTTCGCTCGTCTCGGTGGTCACGGATAAGGACATAGAAAAGAAAAATCTACAAACAGTTGACCAAGCTGTTGCTAATCTTTTGGGGGTTTATAATAGGAGAGGAAAAGGCATTTTGGATACCTTAGCCTCTGTTAGCTTGCAAGGCCTACCTAAGCAAGAAAGAACACTTGTTATCCTCAACGGTGTGCCCATCAATGACCCTTATATGGCGGGTGTGCGCCTTTTCCAAGAACTCCAGCCGGAGGATATAGAAAAAATAGAAGTGGCTAGGGGACCTTTTTCCAGCCTTTATGGTGGCTATGCAATGGGAGGAGTGATGAACATCTTCACAAAGCTTCCCGAAAAGAGAATATTTAGGTTTAAATTTGGCTACGGCTCCAGCTGGGAAAGTAGACAGGCATTGGATAATTTGCGAAATTACTATCTATCTTACGGCGACAAGCTATCCGATAAACTTCGCGTCTTCTTAAGCTATGGTAAACATTCAACCGATGGTTATCCCTCTGGCTTAAATGTGCAATCCCAAATGCCTCCAGCTGGAATCACCGGTTGGTCATCTACAACTGACCCTAATGGGAAACCCCGCTATATCATCGGTAATAGGGGAAACAATTGGATGAATAACAAGTCCTTCAACTTTACCTCTCTTTATAATCTCTCAGAAAGGGCACAACTTCTTTTCACATCTATTCAAGGGAAGTTCAATTATGGTTATGGCAAGCCCGAGACCTATTTACGGGATGCAAATGGAAATCCAGTTTGGGAATACGGCAAAATTAAAGTGGGGAGTTTCCTTGACGGACCAGGAGGTTATGGTGGCAAGGTAAACGGAATCACCTATACCTATGAAGGGCGAGGCAGGATGAAAATCTCCCTCGGCGAATTCAATTCAGGAGATAATTGGTATATCCAACCCGATTCCTCAAAAGCCACTCTACAGGGCGGTCCAGGAAAGCTTTCTCAAACAAATGCAGGCTCACAATATCTGGATTTCCAATGGTCTTTCCCCACAACCTCTCTTCACAATTGGTTAATAGGGCTGTCATTCACCAGGGCTGACTCCGATACGAAGGAATACTCTTTAAATAATTGGCAAGATAGGGATTCTATCTATGGCCTCACTTATCAATCAAGGGGAAAGGATAGGAGTTATGCCATCTATGCTCAAGATATGCTCCCGCTCAAAAGCAATGTGCTCTTATATTTAGGCGTAAGGGGTGAATGGTGGCGCACTTACGATGGTTATGTGAACCAAGTGGGCACGCAGGGATATCCGAAGGTATATCCCGCCTCCTCTCAATTCTCCCTGAGCCCCAAGATAGCAATCGTTACCAAACTTACTGATACCGCTTCCCTAAAAGCCTCTATTGGAAAAGCATTCAGAGCCCCAACCCTTTACGAATTATACAGAACTTGGACTTCCGCCCTATCAGGAATAACCTATGCTGGAAACCCAAATCTGAAACCCGAGAAAGTAACCGCAATTGACCTCACCTATCAACGCCTAATAGGCGGCGGGGAGTTTTGCCTAAGTCTCTTCAGAAACGATTTAAGTGATATGATTTATTTGCAAAAGATAAGCGATAAGCTCTCGCAATATGCTAATGCTGGCAGAGGGATAAGCGAAGGGATAGGGTTCGAATGGAGAAAAAGGTTTATCTCCAAGAACGAATTTTTCCTCAACTTGACCCTTTTGAAAAGCGAGATAACCGAGAACACCGCCAAACCCTCAATCGTCGGAAAGAAGTTTACCTACTTGCCCCATAAGTTGTTCAATATAGGCTTCATAGGAGAAAGGGGCAAAGCCACTTACTCTCTAATTGGGCAATATGTCGGAAAGGTATACGGAGATGACGAGAATAAAGATGTTGTTAACAATGTCTATGGTTCCTACGACCCCTATTTCCTCGTTAACTTTAAATCCACATTCCGTTTATCCCCGAAGAGCAGTATATCTTTAGCGATAGATAATCTCTTCAATAGTGATTATTATTACTTCTACAAAACGCCCGGAAGAGAATGGTTCATAGGATATTCCTTAGAGTTTTAAGAGAGGTTAAATTTTGCTTCTTAGCCCTGATATGCCTCCTTAACCCCCTCACTGAGGGGAAAACCCTCGTCCACAGGGATAAGCTTGGAAGATTAATCACGCTGGAGGTTCCAGTTAAGCGGGCTGTAGTTCTTTCCGGTTGTGAGATACTGCCAGCTCTTAACTGTTGGGATAAGGTTGCCGGGATAAGCAGATGGGCTTTTAACGAGGAGCTAACAAGGAAGTCTATAGAACGCAGCAAGAGGAAAATCCCCGTAATGGGCAGCGCCAGCGATGTCAATCTGGAAGCGGTGCTCAAAGTAAATCCCGATGTTGTGATAACTTGGACACATAAGCCGGAGTTAGTAAAATTTATGCAGGAAAGGGGATTAAAAGTAATAAGCATAGACCCAGAAAGCATAAAAGACCTGTTTAATACAATAGATTTGTTCGGGAAACTATTCGGCAGAGAAAAAGAGGCGAACAATGCTAAGCAAAGGATGAAAGAAATCTTTCTTTTAATTTCTAAATGCACAAAGGATATAAAACCTCAAGAGAGAAAGCGTGTGCTTTGGCTTTGGGGTTCACCCACGAGAGTTGCCGGAAGCAGAAGCTTGGAGGGTTGGATGATAAACGAGATAAAGGCAATAAACCCGGCAGAAGGGTATAAATCCACTGGCGCTGATGTTTCTTTAGAGAGGATAATCAAATGGAACCCCGATGTGATTTTCATATGGGGCTATGCCAAATATTCGGTTGAAGATATAATAAATAATCCTCAATGGAAAACGATAAAAGCTGTGAGAAACAAAGCGGTTTACAAAGCACCCTATTGGTCCTCTTGGTCACCTCGTCTTGCTTTGATTACCTTGTGGATGGCAAGCAAAGTTTATCCTGAGAAGTTTAGGTCTTATGATTTTTCTAAAATATGCGATGACTTTTATAAAAAGGTTTTCTCAATGAACCACTGCCACGACAATGGTTGGGAATAAAAAATTAGTCTATCTCACCTTGCTTTTATCCCCTCTTGTAGTAGGGATGGTTGCCCTCTTTTTCGGTGCCTATTTCATTTCCCCTGTAAAGATATTTGATATCCTAAGCGGAAAGCTCACAGGAAGTTCTAATCATCTCAATCCCCAAGAAAGCTCAATAATCATAGATATTAGACTTCCACGGATACTTCTTTCTTGTTTAGTAGGGATGGCTCTTTCCCTTTCTGGGGCGGTAATGCAAGGGGTTTTCAGAAATCCCCTGGTAGACCCCTATATTTTAGGTGTTTCCGCTGGTGCTGCCTTCGGTTGCTCACTTGGCGTGGGTTTCATTCCCAAGATTCCCATTCAGTTTATCTCCTTTCTCTTCGCTCTCGCCGCCGTTCTTTTGAGCTATTCTATCGCAAGAACAGCTGGAGGAGTAGGTTTATCCTCTTTAGTTCTCGTTCTCTCTGGTGTAGTTGTCTCTGCCCTATTTAGCGCTCTTGTTTCCCTAATAAAATTCCTCGTAGACCCACATAAGCTACAAAGCATAGTTTTCTGGCTTATGGGAAGTTTCTCTATAGCTGATTGGAAAGGTGTGAAATTAGCCACGATAGGCATCATCCCTTTTTCCCTACCCCTCCTTCTTATGAGCTGGAGATTGAATCTCTTAAGTCTCCCCGAAGAGGAGGCGCTCTCGCTCGGCGTGAATGTGAAAAGGGAAAGATTCGTTTTCCTCTCCCTTGCTACCTTCATCGTTGCTGTTGCGGTTTCGTTAAGCGGTATTATCGGTTGGATTGGGCTTATAGTCCCACACCTCGTCAGGATGCTCGTGGGACCAAATCACAAAAGGCTCTTGCTTTTATCAATGTCTTCTGGCGGCTCGTTTATGATATTCGCCGATACCTTAGCAAGAAATGTCAGCCAATTTGATATCCCCGTTGGGGTAATCACCGCTGTCTTGGGGGCACCGTTTTTCATTTATTTGTTGAAAAAAGGAGGAGGGCAACAATGGGAAAGCCAATAACGGTTGAAAACCTTTGGTTTGCCCATAAATCCTTTCCTGTTCTTAAGGAAATAAGTTTTGAGGTGGAGGAAGGGGAAATCTACACCGTTTTGGGACCAAATGGCGCGGGTAAAAGCACCCTCTTCCGTTGCCTTCTCGGCGCGTGGAAGGCTCAACAAGGCAAAATATCGCTTTTCGGAAAGGAGCTTTTCAGCATTCCTTTAAAGGAAAGGGCAAAGCTCATCTCTTTCGTTCCTCAGGAACACATCCCTTCTTTCCCTTTTTCCGTCTTGGAATTCGTGGCGATGGGCTTCGCTCCCTATCTCTCTGCCTTCCACTCCCCCTCTAAAAAGGATTACGAAAAAGCCCTTGCCATCCTTCAGGATTTTCATTTGGATTATCTCAAGGATAAGCCCTATCACCGCATTAGCGGTGGAGAAAGCAGATTGGTATTCCTTGCCCGTGCAATCGTGCAGGATACACCCCTCCTTCTCTTGGACGAGCCAACTGCCCATCTTGACTACCGTAATCAGACGCTTATTTTGCAAAAGATTAGACAAATAGCCAGCTCCCGAGGTAAAACAATCCTTATGTGTATGCATGACCCTACCCTGGCTTCCATCTTCTCCGACAAAGTCATCCTCTTAAAGAAAGGCGAGATTAAAAAAATGGGTAAGCCAGATGATGTTATCTCGGAAGAGAATCTATCGGAAATCTATGGGGTTGACCTTAAAGTTTTCCCTGTGGATGGTTTTAAGATAGTTTTCCCTTCCCTCCAATCTCCTGAGAAAAGGAGTTGATGAGAATGAAATTGTTTTCCATTATGTGGTCTAGCTATATCCACCTATTGAAATCAGCCTGTGAGAAGCTGGGAATCGCTTTAACCACATATTCCACAAAACAGTTAGAGGAAAATCCCTCGCTCCTCTCACAGGTGTTATCGTCCCTTGGCGATGCTGACCTAATCCTCTTCTACAGGACCGCATCACCCTTCTGGGAAGAGATAGATAAAAGGATTAAAGAGAGCGAAAAAAAGTTAAATTTGGTTATCACTGGTTCTGACCCCACCTATTGGTTTCTATCCCCAACTGGTCCAGAAATCGCAGAGAAAACTTATACCTACTTGCTTTATAACGGCAGGAACAACATCTTAAATATGCTCCGCTTTTTAATAAACAAATTTTTTGACCCCTCCTTCACTTATGAGGAACCCGAGGAATTCCCCTGGGAGGGTATATTTCATCCCTCTCTTCCTCAGGTTTATAATAACAGCGAGGAGTATCTCAATGATTATCTTTCGCAAATAGATTTCGTCCCCGAACATTTCGTCGGTTTGCTATACCTTCGTTCTAATTTATTAGGCGAGAATATAGAATTAGAGAAAGCATTGATTTATTCCTTTGAGAAAAGGAGAATCGGCGTTCTGCCCGTCTTCTACTATTCTCTAAAAGATGAACAGTTAGGGAATCTTAGCGGTGAGGAAGCGATTGATAAGTTTATGATAAAGGATAATAAACCCTTGGTTGATTGCGTTATCCGATTATCTTCCTTCCCCTTGAGGAGGAAAAGACATCCCATAGCTGAAGAGGACTATGAAAACGAGATAACCCAAAGGTTGAATATCCCTTTATTTAGTCCCTTGATTTCTTACAATAAAAACGAAGAGGAATGGGAAGAATCACCCGATGGATTGGGCAAGCAAATAGGTTGGAGTTTAGCCATACCGGAATTCGAGGGAGCAATAGAACCCATAATAATAGCCACGAAGGAGGAGGAACAAGGCGAGGGCAAGCTTAAGCCGATAAGCGAAAGAGTGGAAAAGTTCGTTGAGAGAGTGACAAGGTGGGTTAAATTGCAGAAAAAACCGAACTCGCAAAGGAAAGTAGCTTTCATCCTGCATAATAACCCTTGTGCTTCCGTTGAAGCAACTGTTGGCGGAGGCGCGCACCTTGATACCCTTCAAAGTCTTGTGGAGATACTCAAAAAGATGAAATCTATGGGATATGAAGTTGAAGTGCCACAGAGCGGTAGGGAATTGATTGAGGAGATAATGGAGAAGAAAGCTATATCGGAATTCCGCTGGACAACTGTTGAAGAAATAGTTAATAGAGGTGGTGCCCTCGCCCTTATTCCGAAGGAAGTTTATGAGGGATGGTTTAGAGAGCTACCGGAAAGAACGAGAGAGAGAATGATTGAGGCTTGGGGTAATCCACCGGGTGAGTTTAAAGATGGGGTCCCACCAGCGATGGTTTACAACGGAAAAATCGTGGTTACGGGGATAAGAAAGGGCAATGCGGTAATCTGCGTCCAGCCGAAGAGGGGCTGTGCCGGTTCACGCTGTGATGGCAAGGTATGTAAGATACTACACGACCCGGATGTGCCGCCTCCTCATCAATATTTAGCCACCTATAGATGGCTAAGCCGCGTTTTCCAGGCGGATGTAATCATACACATAGGAACACATGGCAACCTTGAATTCCTTCCCGGTAAGGCTAATGCCCTCTCCCCTTCCTGCTTCCCCGATATTTGTATTGACAATACCCCTCATCTATATATTTACAATTCGGATAATCCCCCTGAGGGAACGATAGCTAAGCGAAGGAGCTATGCGGTTCTCGTTGACCATATGCAAGTGGTGATGAAGAAGGCTAATCTATACGGCGAATTGAGGGATATAGAAGAGGAATTAAAAGCGATGGAAAATACCCAGTCGCTTACGGAGGATGCAAAGGAGTGGGCGATTTTCCAAAAAGCAAAAGATTTAGGGCTTCTTTCGGAGATAAAACCCGATATATTCCTAAATCTACAGGAAATAAGGGAGAACATTGAAACCATTAAATCTACCTTCATCCCCGATGGAATGCATATTTTCGGGCATATACCGGAAGGCGATGATTTAGTAGATATGGTATTTGCCATTATGAGTTATGATAACTCTCCTTCCTCGTTAAAGGCATTAGCAAGAAGACTCGGGAAAACGAATAGCGACGCCGAGGTGGAAGAATTAGCTAAGCAAATATGTTCTTCATTTATTCTGGAGGGGAAAACACTTAGGGAAATAGTAGGTAGGGAAACGCTTAATGAGGAAGAACAGAGACTCCTATCCCTTGTGGAAGAAAAATTAACGGATGTGATAAAGAGGATAAAAAGTTCAGACGAAATCGGCTCTCTTTTAAATGGGATGAAGGGGGGTGCGGTGCCCCCTGGTCCTTCCGGTCTGATTTTGAGAGGAGAGGTAAATGTATTGCCAACGGGAAGGAACTTCTATTCGCTGGACCCGAGAAGAATTCCCAAACCATCCGCCTGGGAGACAGGCAAACGATTAGCAGAGGGTGTTTTGAAGAAATATCTTGATGAGACGAACAAATACCCTGAAAGCATAGCTTTCTACTGGCAAGCTGGCGATATAATGTGGGCAGGTGGAGAGGTTCTTTCACAGATGCTCTATCTCTTGGGTGTTCGTCCCATCTGGCGAGGTAATGGGCAAGTAGAAGGATTGGAAGTAATTCCTCTACAGGATTTGAAACGCCCGAGGATAGATATAACGGTCAGGGTCAGTGGGATAACACGAGATAATTTCCCCCAGTGTATAGAGCTGTTGGACGAAGCTATAACCACTGTTGCGAGCTTAGAGGAGCCAGCGGATTTAAATTATGTTCGCAAACATACGCTTGAGAGGATGGGAAACGATTCATCCTGGGAGAGCTTTAGAAAGGCAACGCTGAGGGTCTTCGCCAGTATGCCCGGCACTTATCAAGCGGGCACCCAGCTTGCGGTATATGCTTCCGCTTGGAGAAAGGACAAGGACTTAGCGGATGTTTTCATCTACTGGAACGGCTATTCCTACGGCAAAGGTATATATGGCGAACCAGCCCATAACGCCTTAAAAGAAAATTTGAAAAAGGTGGAGGTTACTTTTAATAATACCATCAGCGATGAATACGATTTAACCGGTTGCTGTTGCTATTTTGGGACGCATGGTGGACTAATAAATGTTATTAAAGTTCTCTCTCCTGAAAGGGATGTAAAAAATTACTACGGTGATACAAGGGAAATGGGCAAGGTGGTTATACGCACCTTATCGGAGGAGATAAGAAGGGTTGCAAGAGCAAAAATACTCAACCCCCAGTGGATTGAGGGGATGAAAAGGCACGGTTATAAAGGGGCAAGCGAGATAATGAAACGAGTTGGTCGCCTCTATGGTTGGCAGGCTACAGCGAAGGCGGTTGATAATCGCATATTTGACGATGTTGCCAAAACTTTCCTGCTTAACGAGGAGAACAGGAGATTCTTTCAGGAAAACAATCCATGGGCAATGGAAGAGATAGGAAGAAGGTTATTGGAGGCGAAGGAAAGGGGCTTATGGACACCTTCACCCGAGGTCGCGGAACGACTTGAGGAGTTATATTTGGAAATCGAGGGATGGATTGAAGAGAGGATGGAAGGAGTTGAGGGCAGCTTTCAAGGGGGTAGCATTGATGTTGTTACACCCGAAGAAGTAGAAAATTGGAGGCGCAAACTTGAGGAGGTTTTGCAGGAATGATATTCCCATTTACCGCAATCGTTGGTCAGGAGGAGATGAAAAAGGCGCTGATATTGAATGTGATAGACTCTAAGATAGGTGGGGTGTTGATAATGGGTGAGAAGGGGACTGGGAAGAGCACAGCTGTAAGAGCCTTGGCAAGGCTCCTTCCGGAAATAAAAGTCGTCAAGGGTTGTAGATTTAACTGCGACCCTGAGGGTCAGCTCTGCACGGAGTGTCAGGAACTTTTGCGAAAAGAAGGTGAACTGCAAATAGAATGGAGGAAGATGAAGGTGGTGGAGCTACCACTGGGCGTAACGGAGGATAGATTGGTGGGCACATTGGACATAGAACAAGCTATTAAAAAAGGGGAAAGACGATTTGAAGCAGGGATATTAGCTGAAGCGAATAGGAACTTCCTATATGTGGACGAGGTGAACCTTTTGGAAGACCATATCGTTGACTTGCTTCTTGATTCCGCCGCTATGGGGGTCAATTATGTTGAAAGAGAAGGAATTTCCTTCGCCCATCCCGCAAACTTCATCCTCGTAGGAACGATGAACCCTGAGGAGGGAGACCTTCGCCCCCAACTTTTAGATAGGTTCGGGCTATGTGTTTATATAACAGCAATTAGGGATAAGGATTTAAGAAAAGAAATCCTGCGACGCAGAGCGGAGTTTGATATGAAGCCGGAAGAATTTCTGAGCAAATGGGCTGAGGAGGAGAAAAAACTCGCTGAGAAAATCACGAGAGCAAAAGAAAATCTTCCCCAGGTGAAAATCCCTGAAAACATATTGGAAACGATAGTGGAGATAACCACCAGTTTACCTCTGGATGGGCATAGGGCAGACATAGTTATGCTAAGAGCTGCAAGAGCTCTCGCCGCATTTGAGGGAAGCCAGCAAGTAACCAAAAGACACCTAAGAGAAGTTGCTCACGCAGCAATTTACCATAGATTGAAGCGCCTCCCCTTCCAAGAATGGGAGGAGGAAACGAGAAAATTGGACGAAGTCCTCTCAAGCTTGGAGGAAAGCACCGTATGAGATTCAGCGAATTCGTGGGTCATAATGATGCGAAACTCTCCTTGATATTAAACGCAATTGACAGGAATTGTGGTGGTGTCATCTTCATTGGGGAAAAGGGGAGCGGGAAATCCACATTATGTCGCCTCTTCAAGGAAATACTCCCTGAAAGCGACCCGATTGTGGAAGTTCCCTTAAATGTTACCGAAGAAGCTCTTCTTGGCTTCATTGATATTGAGAAAACGCTTAAGCATGGGGTGAGAAATTTCCAAGAAGGGATACTCAGTAGGGTTGATGGAGGTTTTCTTTACATAGATGATATAAATCTTCTCCCTACAGATATAGTAGCGCTCATTTTGACCGCTAAGGAAGAGAGGAAATATCTTCTGGAAAGGGAGGGACTATCCCTTGTTATTCCCACTGAATTCGTTCCTATAGCTACTATGAATCCCGAGGAAGGAATGCTCTCCCCGCATTTTCTTGATAAATTCGGAATGTGTATTTTCTGGGATGCTCCAAAAGAGAAAGATAAGCGAATAGATATCATTAAAGCGGTATGCGAGGATATATATCCACGCCAAAATTCTTCAAACGATTTCTCCAATTTTATAAAGGACTTGAGGAAAAGCGTTAATACAGTCAAGGTTCCACCAAAAATGCAGGAGCTTATGGTTAAATTATGCGAAGAATACGGCGTTTCTTCACATAGAGGTGAGATATTCCTCTACTACGCTTCTCGGGCATTCGCAGCTTATGTGGGTGCGGAAGAAGTAAAAGAGGAACACATCTACACCGTCCTCCCCTTGGTCCTCACCCATAGAACCAATTCAACCCCACCGGAGTTGCCACCAAAAGATGAAGAGATGGAAGAAAATCCCCGGCAATCTCACAATCATCACCATCAACATAATGAAGAAAACCATAACCCCGAAAGAGGACAAAGGAAATTGCCTCCATTACCACAGGCGCAAACATCGTTTTTTGAAAATATACCAAAGGAAGAGATAATGGAGGTTGGAGAAGCTTACAAGATAAGGAAGTTGATTTTCCCCAAGGACAAAATTGAGAGAAAAGGAAGTGGCAGAAGAACCCATACCCTTACAAGCCAAAGGCAAGGACGTTATGTAAAACCTCGTCTGAAGGGGAATAAGTATGACATCGCCATTGATGCCACTATCAGAGCAGCAGCGCCTTTCCAGGTACTTAGGGGAAGGGAAGACCAGATTATTATAAACAAAGAAGATTTGAGATATAAAAGAAGGGAGAAAAGGGTAAGCCATCTTTTTATTTTTCTTGTTGATGCCTCGGGCTCAATGGGCGTAAACAGAAGGATGGTGGAAACGAAAACAGCGGTGAGGTCAATTTTGCTGGATTGTTATCAAAAGAGGGATAAAGTAGCATTGATAGCGTTTCGCAAGGACAAAGCGGAAATCCTGCTTCCACCTACATCAAGCGTTGAGCTAGCGGATAAAAGATTGGCAAAATTACCAGTGGGCGGTAAAACTCCTTTATCAGCAGGGCTATGGGAAGCATTTAAGCTCGCAAAAAGAGAGAGATTTAAAGACCCCTCTCAAAGAATCACTCTGCTTCTCATCACCGATGGAAAAGCTAATCAAAGTATGGGTGGAAAAAGCATCAGGGAGGAAATATGCAGGATTTCTTTTTTACTGAGCAGTTTGCCAGGGATTGATTTTCTTGTCGTGGATACGGAGGATAAAAAAGGACTTTTCAAAACGGATCTCGGGCTATGGATAGCCAACCTCTTGGGGGCACGCTACATACAAATGGAAGACTTAAAAGCGGAGAAGCTTCTTTCCTTCATATCCCTCAGCAATCATTAAAGGTAGGAAAACAATAGGTAAAGCCTTCCTACAAAAATTTCCCCATTGATGATTAGTCTTGTTAGCGCTCCTCGCATTTTATACCTCTATTTCTACAACCTTTCTTCTCTTACTCTCTCCCCTTATTATCCGCACCTTCCCTTTGAAGTAGCGAGACAAAAGCCTCACCACTGCATCGTTTGCCCTCCCTTTCTCTGCCGGTTCCTTAACCTTCACTATTAAAGGCTCTCCCTCGATTATCTCCTCCTTGCCCGCATTCGGGATTACCTTTACCTCTATTACCTTTTTCATACCCTTTATTATAAACATTTCCCCTTGAGTTATCAATCGCTTTGTGGTAAACTTAAAATGCGATGAAATTCATTAGGAAAGGAGAAGGGATATGTCAGCCTACACAATCCCTAGAACATTAAAAAGCGTGGTCAGCGACGATGAAGCCTTAAGGAGGTTGTTGTTTAGAGAAAAAAAGAGGAGAGGAGCAACAAAAGGGAGTTTGGTTTTCGTAAATGCGAAAAATATCGCAATAAGCAGATGGTGCGAATGGGAATCGCTCTTTCGCAGCTACGAGGAAGAGGGTTGGGCATTTTGGCGATATATATGGAATAAGACAGTCAATGCCTATCGTTGGGGCAAGATAGAAAGATTTCCTAAAGACGCCGAGAGCGCGTTGAACCTTATACGAAATCTGGAGCTTAAAAAGGAGGATATCAACAAAATCTTAGAGGGAATGGATAGGCAAAGGATTCGCTCCTACTGGGAAGAGGATGAAACCGCATTTTGGTTTGACCCTTCAAGGGAGTTTTATGAATGTTTTACTAGGGAGTTCACTCCCCTTTACCCCTCTTTTGGCTGGGGCTTTGATTTTGAGGGATTGGTTATCGTGGCACATCCAACGGGGATATCCGAGAATTTCGTTTACATCAACAGAATAGCCACCTTCAAGGATGAACTTTTTTATCACAAAATCACTGCCTCTTTGGAGGGGGATATATGCGGATATTTCTTCGGTAAGGAGAAGAAAAGACTGGAGGTCATCGTCCAAGAAGAGCAGAAATGCTTTAACTGGGAGGGAAAGGTTGATGCTGAAAGGGCTATAAAGGCGCTTCTTTCCTTTAAGGATTTCGCCCAAAGGCTCAATGTCTCGCTTCCACCAAGCTGGAAATGTGCTAAATGTCCCTCCTCTGAGGACTGCGAGATGAAAAAGTATTGTATCTGAAAATGAACGGCTCAGGCACAGGGGAATGGGTATGGGTGGATTTTTCACACCGGGGAGAAAGCAGGAATGGAAGAAGAACTGGGAGTTATATAGATGAGCGTTTAAAAACCTTTGGAACAAGCTCAATAATCAATTTTTAGTCTCGATTCCCCACGATTGGGTTGAAATGCAGGATTATGCAACTGAATTCCAGGATTTACCTTCTGGATAAAGAAATCGGCGCCGGCTATTTTAAAATTTAGGAAAAATCGCCCCTTCTTTGCTTTGGTGTTCCCGTCTTTTGTTCGCTTACAACTTTCGACCCCGTCGGCGAGCTTTATAAAGCCTCTTGCCAGCCGTGAGCAGTTCTTTTGAATTCCCAGTAAGCGGGTTTGGGACGAAGGTCGTAGGTCAAAAGCCCCATCGGGATTAAACTGTTCGGGTCAGCCTCATTTCCCCTCCAATCGTTCAGGGTATGAAAAGTAGCGACTTTGATATAAGGACGCTTCATTATCTCGGCGAAACCTTTCCTCAAAAGCTTCGCCTGCCTTTCCCAATCCTGAGTTGCCCATCCCCATTCAGTTATCCAAATGGGTTTGCCCTCATCTCCCATCTTCACCATCAATTCCCTTATCTCGTCTATCCAATTCGTTCTAATCCCCTCCTCGGAATAGGGATGGATTGCGACAGCATCAAAATATTCCTTCCCTCCGTTATCGTATATTCCCTTGAGAAAAGATGTCTTGCTTTCCAATCCACCGACCGAGACAACACAGTTTGGATTTCCTCTCTTAAGCCCCTTATATACCCTCTTCAAAAGCTCCGTATATACCCTGGGGTCACCGCCAAACCTTATATCTATCGGCTTGCCCTTCTCATCCTTCTCAATAAACGGCATACCCATCCCGTCTGGCTCATTCCAAAACTCATAATACTTTATCTTACCCTTATATCTCCTCGCCGTTTCCTCAGCGAAATCCTCAAGAATATCATAGTATTCCTCCCTCGGAGCAACTACCCCGATGAGATTGCTTAGCCCTCTTTTATGAAACAACTCCTTCTCCTCTTTTGAAAGTCCCGATGCCCACTCAGGGGTGGTGCAGAAACAACAGATTATCTCAAAACCATTTTTAAAGAGAAGCTCAACGAACCTGTCGGTATATGCCCAATCCCTTTCCCCTTTAACCCTTTCCACATCCGCCCAAGATATACCCAGCCTGGTGCAAGTTACCCCTCCTGCCTTCATATAGCTTATCAAAGTGGGAACTCTAAAGCGAAAATCTGCTCCCCAACTGCTACCAGAAATACCCCAGACGACATTCACCCCATAAATTAAGCTTCCCTCCTTCGGATAAGCGATGGAGAGAATTAGCAAATAATAAAATGGCTTTGTTGAATAACTCGAATAAAAAATATTT